>CAYFWA010000167.1:8190-10773 GCA_964346625.1 uncultured Myxococcales bacterium | reverse complement strand
GGGGGGCGGCGCTGGGTCGGGGGTCGCGGGGGGCGGCGCTGGGTCGGGCGGCTCGGCCGGCTCGGCCGGCTCGGGCGGCTCGGGCGGCTCGGGCGGCTCGGGCGGCTCGGGCGGCTCGGCCTGCTCGGCCTGCTCGGCCTGCTCGGCCTGGCGGGCGGCTGTGAGGAGCCCCACGCGCTGCTGGTCACCTTGAGCGCGGAGGCCCGGGTGGACACCTTCGACCTGTACATCCGGGATCGTCATACCGACGAGGTGGTCTTCTCCCTGGTGGGAGAGCCGGTGGACGTGGACAATCCCACCCGCGACATCAGCGAGCCCGGTTCCGCCCTGAAGCTGGCCCTGCGGTTTCAGCGGTCCGGCTCCTACCTGGTGCACGTGGTGGGCCGCTCCAACGGCCCCCTGCAGGCCTCCACTCACTTGTATTACATCTCGGGCACACAGCAGCGCGACATCCGGCTGGTGGTCGTCGGGAGCCGGGACCTGGACGGCGACGGGTTCCTCACCCAGGACGACTGCGAGGCGCTGAGCACCTCCGCGCTCAACTGCGCGGTGTTCGACTGCGACGATCGCGACCACGCCATCCACCCGCTGGCCACCGACGTGTGCGGCAACGGCGTGGACGAGGACTGTGACGGCGAGGACAAGCCTTGCCAGGACGCCGACGGGGACGGGAGCCCGGAAAACGAGGACTGTGACGACCAGGATCCGCGGCGGTTCCCGGGCAACCCCGAGGCGCCCAACGGCTGCCCCACGGCCGACCATCCGGAGGGTCTCGCGGAGCCGCACTGCGGCGACGGCGTGGATCAGGACTGCGACGGCCAGGACACCGCCTGTCTCATCGACGAGGACTGCGACGGGGTGGGGGCGGACCACGACTGCGACGATGAGAACCCGGCCATCCACCCGGGCGCCACCGAGGTGTGCGGCAACGGCGTGGACGAAAACTGCAACGGCATCGCCGACGAGGGGTGCGTACCCTGCGATCTGGACGGGGACGGCTACCAGCGCGACGACCCCGCGTCCGGTTGCCCCCGCGCGGACTACCCCGCGACGCGGCCCCTGGACTGCGACGACACCGACGCCGGCGTGTTTCCGGAGATCACCAGCGCGTGCGGGGGGCTCGAGGGCGGCGATCCGAGCTGCGTGGCCCTACGGCTGTGCGATGGCCGGGACAACGACTGCGACGGGGAGACGGACGAGGGCTGTCCGGATCCCGCCTGCGACGGCGACGGCGATGGCTTCCAGCCGGCCGTGAGTGGTTGCACGCCGCCCCCGGGACAAGAGGATTGCGACGACACCGACCCCGACGTGTACCCCGGCGCGCCGGATCGCTGCGGCGATGGCGTGTTGCAGAACTGCAACCTCGATTTGAGCTGCGTCAACGACGCAGATGGCGACGGGTTCAACGCCGACGAGGACTGCGACGACAGCAACCCCGAGGTGTTCCCCGGGGCGGTGGAGCGGTGCAACGGCCGCGACGACGACTGCGACACGCTGATTGACGAGGGGAACCCCGACGCCGACGGGTTCCCCCTGGGGGACCGCTACTGCAACGACGACCCCGACGGCCTTTGCGGCGACCCCCAGGGCCCCGGGCGCTGCGTGTGCACCAAGGTGGTCCCCGCCACCCAGCGCGATCCGGCCCGGGTGACCTGCCCGGGGGAGGATCTGGGGGCGCTGGCCTCGCCCCGCTGCGTGTTCGCCCCCCAACCCGAGATCGAGCAGTGTGACAGCGAGGACCACGACTGCGATGGCGCCGCCGATGATCCGGACGGCGACCACCTGCTGGAGGCGGGGCAGCGGTGCGGCTCAGACGTGGGGAGCTGCGAGGGGGGGCAGGTGGTGGGCTGCGACCTCGATGTGTACACGGAGGGCGCCTTCAACCCGCATTTTCTGTGTGACGGCGCCTTCGTGCCGCCGCAGGCCGAGCGTTGCAACCACTTCGACGACGACTGCGACGGGCTGTTGCCAGCCGATGAGCTGGACGCGGATGGCGACGGATATCTCGGCTGCAGCGGCTGCCCGGCGGCGCTGCCTGCTCCCTTTTTGGGCTGCGACGACTGTGCGCCGCTGGACCCGAGCCGGTATCCCGGCGCGCCGGAGCGCTGCAACGATATCGACGACGACTGCGACGGGAGCCTCGGCGACGATGGCGCCAGCGTGTGCACCGGCACCACCACCGACTGCTGCGGGGGGCTGAGCCTCTGCGTGGACTTCGATAGCGACTTCGCCCACTGCGGTGGCTGCGGCCACCTCTGTGACAGCTTCCGGGCCAACCGGTGCGTCAACGGCTCTTGTCGCTGCGGCACCGGGGCGGCGTGCGGGCCGGGGCAGCAGTGCGTGGGCACGGGCACCGCCGCGAGCTGTCAGTGCACGGCGAGCTCCTGCGCCGACGGCTGCTGCGCGGGCACCACCTGCGTCGGCTACAGCAGCCAGTCCGATGGGAGCTGCGGCACCGGCGGAGAGAGCTGCCACGGCTGCGAGCACGGCCGGCGCTGCTCGGCCGCGGGGCAGTGCCTGTGCTTCGGGGCGGTGACTCCGCCGCCAGAGTCGAGCTGCGGGGACGGGGCGGACAACGACTGC
>CAYFWA010000167.1:3313-8090 GCA_964346625.1 uncultured Myxococcales bacterium | reverse complement strand
GACGGGGACGTGGACTGCGGCGACGGGGACTGCGCCGGGGACGCGTGCGGCGCCCACGGGCGGATCTGCCAGGGTGGGTCCTGCGTGTGCCCGGGGGGCCAGAGCGCGGAGTCGAGCTGCGGGGACGGGGCGGACAACGACTGCGACGGGGACGTGGACTGCGGCGACGGGGACTGCGCCGGGGACGCGTGCGGCGCCCCCGGCCAGGTCTGCGCGGGAGGGATCTGCACCTGCACCACGACCTCCTGCTCGGCGGGCTGCTGCGACGGGGACCTGTGCGTCGAGTACGCGGCGCAGTCCGATTCGCAGTGTGGCACCGGGGGGGAGGCCTGCCACAACTGCACGCACGGGCGCGCGTGCTCGGCGTCCGGGGTCTGTCTGTGCTTCGGCGTCGAGAACCCTCCCCCCGAGTCCACCTGCGACGATCTCGCGGACAACGACTGCGACGGGGCCGCAGACTGCAGCGACGGAGACTGCGACGGCCAGACCTGCGACGGGACGCGGATCTGCGTGGGGGGCTCTTGCCAGTAGGGCCCCCGGGCTCCCCTGCTCGACAGGGCGTTGAGCTCCCCGAGAGCGTTTGCCCTGGGCCCTTCGGGTCCTTCGCGGTTGGTCGCGACCCCGGCGTGGGGTAAAATAGCAAAGACGTCTGATCGTATTGATATTGGTTATTCGTAGGAGGATCGACATGTCTCATTCCCACGCGTCCCGCGCTCTGGCGACGGCGGGCGTCCCCCGCCCGTGCCGAGCCCTGCGCAGCGCTTTTTGGGGTGTCCTCATCGTGAGCCTCTTCGGCGGGGCTTGCGGCGTGGACGCCGAGTCCGACACCGGGCTGCTGCTCAAGGTCACGCTCCACGAGTCCGCCACGGTGGACGGGGCCTCGCCCGAGGCCGACGTCTTGCGGTTTTACGTGGCCACGCGGGCGCGACCGGCGATCGACACCTGGGTGCTCGACGAGCAGCTCGCCGGCCGCCCGGTGTCCGTCGCGGGGATGGACCTGCAGCGCGACCCCTACCGGCTGTTCGTCGCGCAGACCGGCGGGGACGAGCCCCCCACCCTGCGAGCGGTGGTGGTGGCCGAGAAGGACGGTCAGCCGGTGCTGTGGGCCACCCTCGCGCAGCCCGCCGAGCAGACCCTGTTGGCCGGGGAGATCGTCAGCCGCACCCTGTGGCTCCGACCCGCCGACCCGGGAGCCACCTTGAGCTGGACCGCCACCGGCTGTCTGCTGTCGGCCGACGGACAGATCCGCTTTGGCAACGTCGAAGACCAGGACTGCGACGGGTATCGCGCGCTGGCCTTCGACGGGCGCGACTGCGACGACCTGGATCCCGAGATCAACCCCGCGGCCGACGACAGTCGGGACTGCGATGGAAAGGACAACGATTGTGACGGAGTCGTGGATCCCGGCGGGAACGAGGACAGCGACGGCGACGGCGTGACCCCCTGTGAGGGCGACTGTGACGACACGGATCCGGCCATCTTGCCCGGGGCCGAGGAGCTGTGCGACGGGGTGGACAACAACTGCAACGGGCTGTGCGACGAGGGCATGGACGAGGACGGCGACTCGTTCACCGAGTGCAACACCATGCTGGTGGACGGCGGGCGGCAGTGCGTCCTCGTTCCGCACGGCGATTGCGACGACGCGGATCCGGCCGTGAAGCCCGGGGCCGAAGAGGTCTGCGACGGGGTGGACAACAACTGCAACGGGCTGTGCGACGAGGGCACCGATTCCGACGGGGACGGCTACAACCACTGTGGGACGCTGGATCCGCGCACCGACCCCCTGCCCGAGGATCCAGGCTGTGTGGAGGCCAGCCCCGCCCTGAGCGACTGCGCGCCCGACGACCCGGCCATCCACCCCTTCGCGCCGGAGCGTTGTGACGGCGTGGACACGGACTGCAACGCCGAGACCAACGCGCCCGACACGCTTTGCTATACCTGGCACCAGGGCTCCGATGGCGACTTTTGCCGCGCCGGCTTCGCGAGCTGCACCGAGGCCAACGGCACCGGCGTGTGGGGGGAGTGCCTCGTGGACAACACGGCCAGTGATCCGGCCCCGCCCGCCTATTGCACGGCCTGGGAGCTTTGCCAGGCCGAGGAGCAGCCAGACCTTTGTCTCGCCCAGCAGGTCCGGCAATACGTGCTGGAGTGCACCGTGCACCTGTGGTCGCCCGGCTACGAACCCTGCGTGGAGAATCCGCCCATGTACTACCTGCCCTTCGGGATGAGCGGGCAGAGCGGCTGTAGCTGGACGCTCCAGCTCACCGCCCGACCCGCCGAGTGGGTGGAGGTGGGGTTGGTGGATCGGGCGATGCCCTACGCTACGCCCGCCATGACGATCAACGCCTGCGACGCGGCCCTGGTGGCGCGGCCGCAGTTCGACGGCACCGCGCCCTATCCGCTGACGGGCAGCCTCAGCCTGGTGGATCAGACCACCGGCAGCCCCGAGCTGCTGGTGCTCTCCTTCACCATCCACGCGGACGCCGACCAAGAGTGCCTGGTCAGCGAGAGCATGGAGTGTACGCTGAGCACCGGGAGCACGCCCCCCCCGTGAGCGCGCGTCGGCAACCCGTGCTCGTCCCGCGCCCGCGGAGCAAGCCGTAGGACCCCTCGATGACCGCGTGGAACCTTCTCGCTGAATGCGGACAGCTCGTGGGCGTGGGCTTCGACGGGCTGGAGGCGCCCCCGGGGCTGCTGCGCCGGATCGCCGACGGGCGGCTGGGGTGGGTGATCCTGTTTTCGCGCAACGTCGAGACCCCGGCGCAGCTCGCCACGCTGTGTGGCGAGCTGCAGCGCGCGGCCCCGCCCGGGCGCCCCCTGGGCATCGCCGTGGATCAAGAGGGGGGGCGGGTGCAGCGGCTGCGTTCCCCCTGGCCCCGCTGGCCCCCGGCGGCCACCCTCGGCGCCCTCGCCGACCCCGAACGGGTGCGGCAGGTGGGACGGGCCGTGGGCGAGGCGCTGCGAAGCTGTGGCATCCACCTGAACCTGGCGCCGGTGTTGGATGTCCACACCAACTTGGAAAACCCCGTAATCGGAGATCGCGCCTTCGGCACCACGGTGGCCGAGGTGGTGCGCGCGGCCGCAGCCTACGCCGAGGGGCTCGAAAAAGCGGGAGTGGCCGCCTGCGGCAAGCACTTTCCCGGCCACGGTGACACCCACCTCGACAGCCACACCCACCTGCCGGTGGTGGGCCACCCACCGTCGCGGTTGCAGTCGGTGGAGCTGGCCCCCTTTGCCGCCCTCGCCGCGCGGCTGCCCGCCATCATGTCCGCGCATGTGGTGTTTGTGGCCTGGGATCCCGATCACCCGGCGACGATCAGCGAGCGGGTAATCCGGGCCTTGCTGCGCGATCAGCTCGGTTTTGGTGGAGTCGTGTTTTCCGACGATCTGGAGATGAAGGCGGTGGCGGATCGGTACTCGCCCGAGGTGCTGGCCGAGGCGGCGGTGCGGGCCGGGGTGGACGTGGTCTGCAACTGCCACGACGCCGCCCGACAGGAGCGCATGCTCTCGGCCCTCGTGCAGCGGGCCGGCGCGGAGCCGGAGCTCGCTGCGCGGGTCCGACAGGCGGCGCGGCGGGTGGCCGCGTTGAAGGCCCGCTGGGTGGCCGATTCACCGCGGCCCGATCCCGACGCGGCCGAGCGGGTGGCGCGCGACCCGCGTCACCACCGCCTGGCCGCCGCCGTGTCCGGCCCGTGATCCCCAGCCCTCGGGTTGGATCCACGCAAGGGTTTCAAGGAGTTGAATCGCCGACGGGCGAAAATTTGACACCGGATCCCAGGCTGTTACGGTTTTTGCCATGGAAGCATCCCTGGCGAGAATCTCGGCCACCGAGCTTGCGGCCGACAAACAGAGCACTGTCTACTACACCTCGGAGAGCGGGCACCAGATGCTGATCCAGGGCGACTGCCTGGAGGTGCTCCATCGTCTCCCGGATCGCAGCGTGGATCTGATCTTTGCCGATCCTCCCTACTTCTTGTCCAACGGAGGCATCACCTGCCAGTCGGGGCGCATGGTGAAGGTGGACAAGGGGGGCTGGGATCGCAGCCAGGGCGCCGAGGCCAACCACGAGTTCAACCGGGACTGGCTCGAAGCCTGCCAGCGCGTGCTCACCCCGGACGGGTCGATCTTCGTGTCCGGCACCCGACACGTCATCTTCAGCGTCGGGTACGCGATGCAGCAGCTTGGCTATAAAATGCTCAACGATATTAGCTGGTTCAAGGTGACGCCGCCTCCGAACCTGTCGTGCCGCTACTTCACGCACGCCACCGAGACCATTTTGTGGGCGGCGCGGGACAAAAACGCCAAGCACTACTTCAACTACGCGCTGATGAAAGAGGAAAACGGCGGCAAGCAGATGAAGAGCCTCTGGAGCATCAAGCCGCCGTACAAGGTGGAGAAGCGCTACGGCAAGCACCCCACCCAAAAACCCATCGCGCTGCTGGATCGCATTTTGCGCGCCGCCTCGCGGCCCGGGGATCTGGTGCTCGACCCCTTCAACGGCTCGGGGACCACGGGGGTGGCCGCCACGCTGCTCGATCGCTCCTTCGTGGGGGTGGACCTCGAGAGCGACTACCTCGAGATCGCCGCGCAGCGCATGGCTGAGCCTGACGGGGACCTCGAGGCCCTGAAAAAGGCCGTGGCCAGCCGCTGACCCGCAGACCGCCCCGGCCCCGCGTCCGCTCCCGTGGCTCACGCCTCAACAGCTTTGGCTCACGCCTCACCGCTTTGGCTCACGCCTCACCGCTTTGGCTCACGCCTCACCGCTTTGGCTCACGCC
>CAYFWA010000167.1:0-3213 GCA_964346625.1 uncultured Myxococcales bacterium | reverse complement strand
TCACCGCTTTTCCCCCGAAGCTCTTCCGAAAAACACTCCAAAGCCCAAAAAAAAAGCCGCCGTCCCGGAGGACGGCGGCAAAAAATGCGATGGAGAGTAGAGGGAAGACCAATGGGGGGACTGGGGAGGGGGAAAGGCTGGGCCCCCTCTATCTCCATCGTATCCTAGCGTCGGTGTCGTTTCGTCGTCTTTCGCTACCTTTTGTTTCGCTGCGTCGCTGCGTTTCGTAGCAGCCAGTTACGATCTAGGTGTATTATTGCGGCTCGGTGAAATAATGCAACCTTTTTTTTCAAAAAAGTGAGCGTTCGAAGACAAGTGTAGCCGAAGTTGTGGATATTTGCAGGTTTTTATGTCTGACATTTTATTCGAGTGGGCCGGTTTACCGGGCCTGGCGGGCCGCGGAGTTGGCCGCGGCCGCTCGGCGACGGTGGGTACGGCGGTAGGTACGGCCGAACACCAGGGCGACGATGAGCCAAAGCAACCCCAGCGCGGTGGCCACCAGGCCGATCTGGACCCAGACCGCCGACCACCGATACAGCAAAAACGCCGTAGCGCGAGATGGTTTTTCAGGATCCACCCAGACCTCGACCGATCGATCCTTGACGTACTGACGCAGAAACCGGCGAGCCACCGGCCGCGACTCGAAGTCCCGATCGGGAGAATCGGCTACCCGGGTGTGCTTTTTATTTTTCCATAGATACGTGTAGTTCAGGCGGATCCGGTAGACCTGCTTGCGTCGCGACAGGGGCCAGCCCCGCTCCACCACGGCCTCGAAGATTCGCTTTTGGGGACGTTGCTCCACGTACGTCATGGGGGTGGAGCCCTGCCCACTGTGGCGCACGCGGCGCCGCTGCTGGTACGACTGCAGCAGCCGCCCATCGACCTGCTCCCAGTGCTGGCGGCGCCACCACACCCGGTAGGGATGCAGCCCGTCGATGGCCAGCATCACCAGCCCGGCCAAAAGCAGCAGCAAGGGAACGATCGGGGAGAGCCACGCTGGACGCGGCGGGGGCTCGGCGCGCCGGGAGCCGTTTTTGCCTCGCTTTGCCATGCACCGGAGTATCCGGTATCGAGCCCCAGGCGTCCAGCCCGGCGCCCAGCGCCCGGTGGCGGTCCGCAGTGGGCTCGGATTGCTTGATCCCTGCCGTGGAAGGGGTATTCTCTCGGGCCTCCGGTTCCACCCCGATCCAAGGAGCGGGGGCTCGAGCACAGCAGCACTCGAGCACAGCAGCAGTAGAGGTACGGTATGAGGTCACAGCGCAACGAAAACCCCATCGCCCTGGTGGCGCTCGGCGGGCACGCCTTCATCGAGGCCGGTCAGAAGGGCACCATCGACGATCACGAGGCCAACGCCACCAAGATCGCCGCGGCCCTCATGCGCCTGGTGGAGCGTGACTACAACCTCGTGATCACCCACGGCAATGGGCCCCAGGTGGGCAACCTGCTTTTGCAAAACGAGATGTGCAAGGACGACGTCCCCGCCATGCCCATGGACGTGCTCGTCGCCATGACCGAGGGCAGCCTCGGCTACGTCCTGCAGCAGGCCCTGCTCAACCAGCTTCGGGAGCGCGACATCAAGCGCTACGTCGTGACGGTGGTGAGCCAGGTGGTGGTGGACGCCGACGATCCGGCCTTCGACAACCCCACCAAGCCCATCGGTCCGTTTTTGAGCCAGGAAGAGGCCGAGCGCCGCGCCCGGGATCTCGGCTGGAACGTGGTGGACGACGCCGGACGGGGATGGCGCCGGCGAGTGGCCTCTCCCACCCCCAAGAAGATCATCCAGCGCCACTCCATCCGCGACGCCGCGCGGCAGGGGCACATCGTCATCGCGGGCGGGGGCGGGGGGATCCCCATCACCACGGACCCCCAGACCGACGAGTACAAGGGCGTCGAGTGCGTGATCGACAAGGACTTCACCTCGGCGCTGCTGGCCAACCAGGTGGGGGCGGATCTGTTCATCATCCTCACCGAGGTGCCGCAGGTCTATCTGAGCTTCAACACTCCGGAGCAGCGCGCCCTCGGCGCCCTCACGGTGGACATGACCCAGCGGTTCATGGACGAGGGGCACTTCCCGCCGGGCAGCATGGGGCCCAAGGTCCAGGCCATCATGCACTACCTGGAAAACGGCGGAAAGCGCTCGCTGATCACGGATCCAAAGACCCTGCTCGATGCGCTGGACGGCATGGGGGGCACGCACTTCGTGGGTCGGATCTGACCCGTTGATGGGTCGTTGTCCCATGCCCCGGATCCGCGGGGGCCGGCCCGGTTGCCTTCCTGTTGTCACGGCGTGCAGGGGGTGATAAGCATTGAGAGATCGAACCGCCGTTTTCCGGAGAGCGCAATGTCTGGGCACAGTAAATGGTCGACCATCAAGCACAAAAAGGGCGCCGCCGACGCCAAGCGGGGTAAGCTCTTCACGAAGCTGATCAAGGAGATCACCGTGGCCGCCCGCATGGGAGGCGGCGATCCGGACGGCAACCCCCGGCTGCGCTCGGCGGTGGACAAGGCCCGGGCGGCGAACATGCCCAAGGACACCATCGATCGCGCCATCAAGAAGGGCACCGGTGAGCTGGATGGAGTCAGCTACGAGGAAGTGTACTACGAGGGCTATGGCCCCGGCGGGGTGGCGGTGCTGGTGGAGACCCTCACCGACAACAAGAACCGGACGGTGGCCGAGATCAAGCACCTCTTCTCCAAGGCCGGCTACAGCCTGGGCAAGCCGGGCACGGTGGCCTTCAAGTTCGAGAGCCGCGGTCAGCTCCGCTTCGACAAGGAGCAGGTGAGCGAGGACCAGCTCATGGAGGCCGCCATGGCGGCGGGCGCCGACGACTACGAGGACGACGGCGACACCTGGCTGGTGACCACGGATCCCAACGACTTCGAAGCCGTGCGCGCGGGCTTCATCGAGGCCGGCCTCGAGCCAGAGCTCGCCGAGATCACGCGGGTCCCGCAGACCACCATCGCCCTTCAGGGGCGCGACGCCGAGGTCATGCTCCGCCTGTACGCCAAGCTCGACGATCACGAGGACGTGCAGAACGTCTATGCCGACTTCGACATCGACGATTCCCTGATCGAAGAGATCCTTGGCTGATCGGGCTGGCCGCTCCCCGGGCGACCGCTCCGCCGCCGCTCGCGGCGCTCCAGCGGAGCGGGTGCTGGGGCTGGACCCGGGCTCGCGCAAGCTCGGTTATGGTGTGGTCGACGTCCGTCGCC
>CAYFWA010000166.1:0-10800 GCA_964346625.1 uncultured Myxococcales bacterium | reverse complement strand
TACCCCGCCGGCCTCGACCTCGAGGCCATCAACCCCGTGGAGTAACCCCGGGGGCAACCGCGGGCGGCCCTCCGGCCTCGACCTCGAAGCCACCAACCCCGTGCAGTAGGCTCGTGAAAAAGCGCAGTTCTCTCTTTATCGCTCCGCTCGCTCCTTTCGCGTTGGCGTGAGCTGATGCCGGGACCTGTGGAAGGCATCTGGAGAGCGAATCGGTTCTTGCCCGGAGAGGTCATCGTGGTGCACCTGCGAGGGCTGCCGCCAGGTGAGCCGGGCTGCTCGGTGCTGCGCTTGATGGCCACGCCGCGCAGCGCGGCGGAGGCCTCGGCGGGCGTCGATGCCTTGCTGTCCGATCCCGGGGTGATAAACTCAACGAAGGAGACGATCTTGGAGAAGCTGATGAGCGAGGCCATCCCCTCCACTGCGGAGGAACGAGAGTCCATCCTGACGAAAACGCGCCGGGAGGCGAGGGCGGCCGGTCTGGCCGAAGGGCGAGCGGAAGGGCGAGCGGTTCTTCTCAAGATTGCCCGTGTGCGGCTCGGGGACACCGCGGCCGAGGAGCTATCCGGCATCGAGGACCTGGCCGAGCTCGAGCAGCGCCTGCTCGCGCTGCTCACTCGGCAGTGAGCCCCTCTTGCCGCAACCCCGACCTTCTGCCCCTTCTTGCTAAGGGCTCGTAGACATCCTGAGACAGGATCTCGTAGACATCCTGAGACAGGATCTCGTAGACATTCTGAGACAGGATCTCGTAGACATCCTGAGACAGGATCTTGGGTCAGCTCGAGCGCGATGCCCGCGAGATGGCTCGGGCGGTGTACTGAGCGCCGATGGCTTGAGCCGCGCACCATGGCCCGGTGTGTGCCGCGTGGACGGCGACCGATTCCACGTGACCATGGAGAAGCTCAGGTCGACGTCATCGGTGGGGAGGCTCGATAGCGATTGACGCTGTGCGGCATCTGTGACAACTGTATCAGCGAGATTTCAGAACGGATTGAAATGACACCGGAAGCCGTACAGAAGCTGGTGGACTCCTGGGGGGCCATGGGGGTGCTGTGGGGCATCAACCGCTCCATGGCCCGGGTGCACGCCCTGCTCATCGCCAGCGACGAGCCGCTGTCGCTCGACGAGATCGCCGAGCAGCTCGAGATCAGCCGGGGCAACGCGAGCATGTGCCTCAAGGAGCTGCGCAACTGGCGGGTCATCCAGCGGGTGCACAAGCCTGGAGATCGGCGTGATTACTACGTGCCGGAGCAGGACGTGCTGCGGATGTTCTTCCGCATTGCCACCGAGCGCAAAAAGCGCGAGTTCGACCCGGCCCTGGCCGCGGTGCGCCAGGCCCTGGACCTGTCTCCCGAGCAGATGAGCGACGAGGTCAGGGCGCGGTTGCAGGACATGGAGGAGCTACTGTCCAGCGTGGACGAGCTCGGCCGCCGCTTCCTGGCCGACGAGGACGCCGCCCGGGGCATCCTGAAGTTTCTCACCGATCTGAAGCTTCCCAAGGACGTGCGCTGACAGACGTGCGCTGACAAAGGCTGAGGCGGCGGATCACCAGGCGGTCTGCACGGGGTACGCGGCGATCTCCGGATCGGGTGTGAGAATCGTAAGCCCATCGACGATGGCCTGTGACACCAGGATTCGATCGAAGGGGTCGCGGTGCAGCGGGGGTAGCCGATGGACCTGCACCGCCGCCGCTGCTGCACCGACGCCGACTGCTCGAGCGCCGCCTACCCCAACTGCGCCCTGGAGCCGCACGTCGTCTACGGCCAGGTCCGCCCGCTCAACGTGTGTCAGTAGCCCGTCGCCAGATGGTCGGTGTCAGGTGTCCTGCATGCAAGCGTTCATCTCGTACTGGCAGTGGGTGGTCTGGCAGGTCTGACAGTCGGGATCGGGGGTGTCGGGGCTGCACTGGGACCCGCAGTGGGTGGCGATGCAGCCGATGAGGGCCTCGTAGAGCACCACGGCCGCCGAGTCGGCCTGCTGCCAGCAGGCATCCCAGCACTGTAGCCCCGGGTCGCCCGAGCAGGTCCCAGGGGGGGAGCCCGGGGGCCTCAGGTTGCAGTTCGAGCCGCAGTTGACGACCGTGGCGCAGCCCTGGCTGCCCGAGGCGTCGTAGTGGCAGATGCCGGGGCAGTGCTGGTAGGAGCACATGTAGCAGTCGTAGGTGGTGCCCGAGGCGCACTCGCTGGCACAGGCGCTGTGGCGGCACGCCTGAAGCTGGCTCCACTCGGAATGGGCGGTGGGGCTGGCCTGTTGCAGGCAGGCCGGCTCGCAGCCTGGGCTGGGGGCGCAGCAGTAGGTGCACATCTGGACGCTCTGGCACGACAGGGTGCCCGCGGTGCCGCAGTCGGCGGGGCAGCTCTGGGCGTCCTCGTAGGGCCCGCAGTAGCCGTCGCCGCAGTAGCCGCAGTCGGCCGGACAGCTCTGGGCGTCCTCGTAGGGCCCGCAGTAGCCGTCGCCGCAGTAGCCGCAATCCTCGGGGCAGGTCCAGGCGTCCTCGCCCGGGTCACAGCTCCCGTCGCCGCACAGGTTGCAGTCCTGAGGACAGGACCAGGCGTCCTCGGGCGGGGTGCACTGGCCGTCGCCGCACTGGCTGCAGTCCTGCGGGCAGGTCCAGGAGTCCTCGCCCGGGGCGCAGTGGCCGTCGCCGCAGTAGCCGCAGTCGGTGGGGCAGGACCACACGTCCTCCATGGGCCCGCAGATCCCGTCGCCGCAGACGCTGCAATCCTCGGGGCAGGTGTATGGATCCTCCCCGGTCTCGCACTGGCCGTCGCCGCAGACCCCGCCGCAGTCCGCCGGGCAGGACCAGGCGTCCTCGTGGGGCGCGCACCAGCCGTCGCCGCAGTCCGGCGGGCAGTCCTCGGGGCAGGTCTCGGGGCTCTCGGTGAGGTCGCAGTTCTCGTCGCCGCACTCGGTGCAGTGGCTGGGGTCGAGCTCGCAGCCGGCGGCGCAGTAGAGCGCCCCCCCGGTGTAGCCGAGGGCCAGACAGTCGAGGCCGCCGAAGTCCTGGCGGTCGCAGCCCTCCCAGGAGTCCATCACGCCGTCGCCGCAGCGGGGCGAGCGGCAGTTGAGCCGACAGGCGTCGGGCCGGGTGTCGGAGTTGGCCGCGCCGTCGTCGCACTGCTCCCCCTCCTCCACCACGCCGTTGCCGCAGCCGGGGGGGATGACGGTGTTGGAGTTGGTGTTGGCGTTTCCGTTGTTCGTGTTCGAGTGGTTGGCGTTTCCGTTGTTCGTGTTGGAGTTGGAGTTGGCGTTGTTGCCGTTGGCCGTGGTCCACCACAGGCTCGGGGCGGTGCGGCCGCCGCAGGCCACCTGGAGCGAGGCCATCATCAAACCCAAGGCCAGGCACGAGCCCAAGCCCCACCGCACGCTCGACCGTGGGCGATGGCGCAGACGCAGGCGTGGGCGTGGGCGCAGGGTTTGGGGTCGGGGTATGATAAGGGTTTGGGGTCGGGGTATGATATGGGCGTGCCTCATGAGCGGAACCTCCATCCTACCGGTGGCCTTCAGGATACCTGGTGGACGGGACCGATTCGAGCCCATTCGGATCCATGGGCTGCTGAAGGATGGCCCCGGCGCCCTCGGTGCGTCGAACTTATTCTTGCGCGAGCCCTTATTGAGAAGTTACGGGTTCTGCGCTTCCGATGATGGGGCGGCGGAATCGGGGGGATGCGGCCGGGCGGCGTGGCGGTGCTCACTTTTCACTGCACGATGGGCGCGGTGGTGGTTACGCCGGCGCCCCAGAAGCTGTGGCCGGTGGACTCCACCAGGGTCCCCTGGCCGGTGTCGGGGTCGATGGTGAGAAACTCCCCGCTGTCGGTGAAGCCGAACAGCACGCCCCCCCAGTAGGCCAGGCCCCAGATGCTGTCGAAGCCGGTCTCGCCGATGAGGGTGGCCTGCCCGTCGGGGGCGTGGATGGACACCAGCACGTCGGTGCCGTAGCTCGTGTGGGTGGCCGTGGCGAAGATGCCGGCGCCCCGCACGTAGACCAGATCCCCGGAGGAGCCGTAGCCGCCCCCGTAGGCGCCCACCTGGCTCGAGGAGCCGGTGCCCGGGTCGATGGCCAGGTAGTCCCCGCCGGTGTTGACCCCCACCAGGGTCTTGACGTTGGGATCCACGGCCACGCCCTCCACCCAGGACAGGCCGTTGTACATGCCGCTTTGGAGATCCGACAGGTACGTGCACTCGGCCGTGTCCTTGTCCACGGCGTACACCCGGTTGAACGTCACCCCCACCATGTGGCCGTCTTCGTCCAGGGCGATGTCGGTCATCTGCTCCCCGGCGCTGCCCGCGGGCCAGCCGAAGTCCCCCACCACGGTCACCGTGAGGTCGTTGGGATCCACCTCGTAGAGCGTGTCGGCGCTGTGGGCGTAGACCTTGTCCTGCAGCACGGGGGTGACGGCGTCGGGGTCCACCGCCCCGTCCCCCGGGTTCACCGCCGCGTCCATGGCGCCGCCGTCGCCAACCCCACCGTCGCGGTGAGCCCACGGGTCGTCGAGCCCCGCGTCGTCTCCGCAGCCCGCCGCCGCCACCGCGACGAAGCCGGCCACCGCCACCAGCATGACCTGTCGATGTTCCATGGCTCCAGGGTACACCGACCCGTGACCGCAATGCCAGCACTGCGCGCGCAGCAACCGACCCCGTCCACCGCCGCGCCGCGGAGGCGGCTCGCGGCCTACAGCTGCTCCTCGGCGAATCGGTGCATGTCCGCCGGGCGGGCGAAGCGGGGGAGCACGGTGGCGCTGAGGCTGAGCGGGATTTGGTCGCCGGGGCCGAGCTCGGACAGGGGCTTTACGGGGGCGTCCTTGTCGCGGTCGGAGCGGGGGAAGATCACCAGGGGGTCGCCCACGCGGGCGTAGCGCCGCTCCACCAGGGCCAGGCCGAGCTGGGCGCGGCCCACCGACACCGCCGAGGTCACCTCTCCGATGAACCGGCCCCGCTTGCCGTCCACCACCTTGTTGCCGGGGTTGATGCCCTTGCCCCCGATCGGGTCCACCTGGAAGCGCACCACCTCGCGATCGCGATGTTCCAGGGCACGCACCATGGCGTGGCGGCCCACGAACCAGGGCTTGTGCATCCGGACGAAGGGGGCGTAGCCAGCCTCCACCGGGTTGATGTCCAGGGGGCCAGCGAGCTCGTGGCCGTGCAGGGGCAGGCCCGCCTCGCAGCGCGTGGAGTCCCGGGCGCCCAGCCCGGCGGGCCTCACGCCGAGGTCCTCGCCGGCCTCCAGCACGAGGTTCCACAGCCGGGGGGCCTGATCGGGGTGCACGAAGATTTCGAAGCCCACGTCCTCGCCGGTGTAGCCGGTGCGGGCCACCAGGGCGCCCACGTCCCGCAGGTCGCCTTGCGCCAGGGCGAAGCGACCGAGCTCGCACAGGCGGCGCCCAAAGCCCGGGCCCCGGGCCAGCCGCAGCAGCGCGGTCAGCGACGCGGGCCCCTGCAGGGCGATGTTCACCCGGCGATCGGCGCCCTGGGACTCGTCGAGCTTGAGGTTGACCAGCTCCAGCTCGGTGGGATCCGCGTCGAGGGGCACGTCGATCCGCTTGCCGGGATAGGTGGGACAGAGCTGGACCCGCCCGGCCAGCACGGCGCGGAGCCAGGCCTCGTCGACCTCGGCGTTGGCCGCGTTGACCACCATCATGAAGCGGTCGACGGCCTCGCGATAGACGATGACGTCATCGATCACCCGGCCGTCGTGGCCCAGCAGGTAGGAGTAGTGACATTGCCCCGGGTCCAGCCAGGGCACGTAGTTGGTGGTGACCAGGTCCAAAAACCGTGCGGCGTGGCGGCCGCGCACGCCGAGCACGCCCATGTGGGCCACGTCGAACAGGCCCGCCCCCTGGCGCACCGCGCGGTGCTCGGCGCCGATGCCCTCGTACCACACGGGCATCTCCCAGCCGGCGAAGGGCACCAGGAACCGCTTCTTGGTGAGCCGCAGGTGCTCGGCGTGCAGCACGGTCCGCCGCGGCGTGGGCTCCTTCGCGGTTTCCGGCTTCGTCTTCGACTTCGCCTGCGCTCCGGCTCCGGCCTCTGGCTGCGCTGGGGCACCGGTCTCCCCGGGCGTCGTAGCCGCCGGCTCCGGGGCCCGGTAGTCGTGGGGCTCGAGGGCGTCGCCGGTGGCCGTGCCGGCCAGCACGGCGCTCTGGCCCACGAAGTAGGGCTTGCGCGGCGCCACCAGGGCGGTGGGGATCACCCGGCCCAGCTCGGCGCCCGCCGGGGTGTCGGCGCCCACGGCGGGCAGGTTGGCCTCCCGGGCGAGGCGGTCCATGGCCTCGGCGCCGCAGGGCGTGGCGCCCGCCTCCAGCAGCTTGCCCCACAGCCCCGTCACCACCTCCAGGGGGGTCACGATGACGTGGTCACTCTTTTCGCCCGGCAGCCGCAGCACCAGGGTGTCGCGCTCGCGGCCCACCTCGCCAGGGGCCAGGGTGGGCAGCGCCGGCAGGGCCGCCCGCACCACCTCGGCCGCCCGAGGCCCCGACAGCCCGAGCTGGGTGACGCCGGTGGCGTCGGGCAGCGGGCGCACCAGGGCGGGCCCTTCCACCTTGCGCAGGATGTCCTCGTCCTGCCAGACGTAGCCGTCGGACAGGGCGCGCAGCCAGCTCGTGACCCGCTCCCCCTGTCCGCCCCGGGTGATGAGCAGGAAGCTGTGGGGCTCGGACACCGGGTCCGAGAGCCGGGCCACGGACACCAGGTCGATGGGCGCGCCCTGCGGGTCCAGCAGCAGTGAGGCGCAGCAGCGGGCCTTGTCGAGGGACAGCAGGTTCACCGTGAGGGCGCCCTGCAAGAGCCCCTCGGCCCGCAGCCCCTCCAGCCGGATGGGCAGGCTGTCGCCCTTGTCCCACAGCGCGCAGCCAACGCGGGCGGCGTCCACCTCGCGGTCCACGTCGGAGAAGCGCTGGGGGATTCGGAAGCCGGCGCGCTCGCCCAGCACGGCGCCGGCGCGCTCGTGGGCGTCGGCCAGGGGCGTGTCGTGCACCTGGGCCGGCGCCGCGGGCGCGACCACGCGGTGGGGATAGGCGGCGGTGGACCCGTCGCCCGGGCTCGGATCCGCGGCCGCGGCCGCGAGGTCGGCCAGCTCCCGTTGCGCCTGCTCCCACAGGGTCCAGTCGAGCTTGCCCCGGCCGGCGGGGCCGCCGGCGTACAGGTACTCGTAAGCGTGGGTGCCCCGCAGCACGCGCAGCACCACGTCGGCGATGCGCTCCATGTGCGCCGGGCCGAGCCCGCGCTGGGTGACCCACACCGTGCCGAAACGCAGTCCGGTGGGCTGGTTGGCCGAGGCGTCGCCCATGATGGTGTTCTTGTTCACCGTGAGCCCCAGCATGTCCAGCAGGCGCGAGGCGATCTCCCCGGTGAGCCGGTTGCCCGAGGCCGTGCGGATGCTCTTGAGGTCCAGCAGACACAGGTGGGTGTCGGTGCCGCCGTAGGCCAGCTTGGTCCCCCCCGCCTCGAAGGCGGCGGCCAGCGCGGCGGCGTTTTCCTTCACGTCCCGCATGAGCTGGCGGTAAGGCTCGGAGGCGGCGTGGGCGAAGGCCACGGCCTTGGCGGCGATGGCCTGGATGTGGGGGCCGCCCTGCTCGCCGGGAAACACCCCCAGGTCCACCCGGTCGGCCAGCTCGGGGTCCGTGGTGAGGATGGCTGCGCCCCGGGGTCCGAGCAGGCTCTTGTGGGTGGTGAACGAGATCACGTCGGCGAGCCCCACCGGGCTCGCCAGCACGCCGGCGGCCACCAGCCCCGCGGTGTGGGCGATGTCGGCGTGCAGGGTGGCGCCCACGTCGTCGCAGATCTCGCGCAGGGCCGCCCAGTCCACGTCCCAGGGGTAGGCGCTGAAGCCCGCCACCAGCAGCTTGGGGCGCAGCGCCCGCGCCTGGTCGCGGATGGCGGCGTAGTCCAGCCGCCCCGACTTGGCCGGCCGGTAGGCCCCCACCCGGTAGGTGCGACCGCTGCGGTTCACCTCCGAGCCGTGGGTGAGGTGCCCCCCGCAGCTCAGGTCCATCCCCATGATCGTATCGCCCGGAGCCAGAAAGGCGTTGTACACGGCGTTGTTGGCCGCGGCGCCGGACAGGGGCTGGACGTTGGCGTAGATCCGCTCGGGGGGGACGGCGTCGGTGGCGAAGGCCACGGCGGCGCGGCGCCGGGCCAGCGACTCCACCACGTTCACGTAGTCACAGCCCTTGTAGTAGCGCCGGTCACCGTAGCGGCGGAACTCTGCGAAAGACTCGTCGAAGGCCTCTAGGGCGGCCTCGTCCAGAGCCTTCATTCGCGGGGCAGGGTACCCCTCGGCGTAGATGTTGGCCAACTCGCTGTTCAAAGCGTCGCGCACCGGCCGGGGGCAGACCGACTCGGAGGCGATCATGATGAGCTTGCGGTTCTGGCGATCGCGCTCCAGGCGCGTCAGGCGATGGACAAAGGGATCCACCTGATCGAGCGGAGAGTCGGGGATGCGCGGGGGGTCGGTCATGGCGGCGTCGGCTCCTTATGTTCGGGCGCACGGTGTTGCGAGGTGCCCTGCGGCGTGCGCTGCCTCGCGAGGGCAGCGCCGAACGCGCCCCGCGCGGCGGGAAAACGCCTGGCGGGTCGCACGGTATTAATAGCAAGCGCACCGGGATCAGCAAAGCCAACGGTACAGTGAGCGATGCGCCGGGGCGCTGGTTGCGTCGCCGGGGCGCTGGTTGCGTCGCCGGGGCGCTGGTTGCGTCGCCGGGGCGCTTGACAGCCTCCCGACGGTGCTTATCTTTTCACAGCGAAACGGAATTCCGTAGAATTGGGCTGTTATTACAGGTGGTTCCAAACAATGGAGGGTTGCCATGACTCGATGGAGATGGCCGAGCTATGATCCGGAGCAGGAGATCGCGCGGATGCGCCGGGACTTCGACCGCGTCTTCGGAGGGGGCGGCTTCGCCAGACCCCAAACGGTCTATCCCGCGATCAACATCTACGACGACGGGGAGTCGTTCATCGCCCGGGCCGAGCTGCCGGGGGTGTCCGCCGACGATCTGGACGTCACGGTGACGGGCAACACGCTCACCCTCAAGGGCGAGCGCAAGCCCTTCGAGGTGCCGGAGACGGCGTCCTACCACCGCCGGGAGTGTGACTGCGGGAAGTTCAACCGCTCCTTCCGCCTGCCGGAGCCCGTGGACTCCACCAAGGTGTCCGCGAGCTTCCAAAGCGGCGTGCTGGAGCTGCTGCTGCCGCGAGCCGAGAGCGCGCGGGCGCGCAAGGTGGATATCAAGTAGGCCCCCCGGGCCGTCCCCCGCCATGCTGGCAAGGAGGTTCGCGATGAGCACCGAGAGCAAGAACAAGGAGATGGAAGCCACGCGCAAAGACGAGATCGAGCGCGGCGCCACAGAGCCCACCCGCGAGGGCGTCTGGTTCCGGCCCACCGTGGACATCTACGAGACGGATCAGGCGATCACGCTGCTGGCCGACATGCCCGGCGTAACGCGCGAGGAGCTGGACATCGACCTGCGAGAGGACACCCTCACGGTGGCCGGACGGGTTACGCCTTCGCAGGAGAACCGCAAGCTGATCTATGGCGAGTACGACATCGGCGGGTTCACCCGGCAGTTTCGGGTGGGCGAGGCCGTGGATCAGTCCAAGATCTCGGCCAAGCTCACCGACGGCGTGCTCGAGATGACCCTGCCCAAGGCCGAGAAGCTCCAGCCTCGCAAGATCGAGGTGCAGACCCAGTAGCTCGAGGTGGACCGCGGGCGCCCACCCGGGGCGCTCGCGGGCTCCGCCCGCCGGGGCAGGGTCTCCTTCAACCAACCCAGGGGCTCTGTCGACGGGCTCTGTCGACGGGCTCTGTCGACGGGCTCCATCGCCGCCGCTGGCGCGAGGGGCACGGGCGTTGCTTTCTGGGGCCTCCCCAGGCCATACTGCCCGCGGCGCCAGACCTTCTTCGAAGCGAGTGACCGCACGCCGAGGCGCCGTCGTCGGGAAAGCAGGAGGCCCGCCCGATGCCCTTGAAGATCGCGAGCTGGAACGTCAACTCGGTGCGCGCGCGGCTGCAGCGGATCCAGGGTTGGCTGGAGCGTGAGCAGCCCGACGTGGTCTGCCTGCAGGAGACCAAGGTCCAGGACGAAGCCTTTCCCCGCGAGGCCCTTGGGGACGTCGGATACGAGTCCATTGCCTACGGGCAGAAGACCTACAACGGAGTGGCCATCCTGTCGCGGGACACGGCGCACGAGGTGAGCCGTGGGTTCGGCGATGGCGTGGACGAGCTCGGCGCCCGCTTCCTGATGGCCGAGTGGAAGGGGATCCTGATCGCTTCGGTGTACGTCCCCAACGGACGCGAGGTGGGCACCGAGCACTTTGCGCGGAAGCTCGAATGGATGCGCCGTTTGCGCGGCTATCTCGAGCGCGAGCTCGGGCCCTCGGACGAGCTCGTGCTGTGCGGCGACTGGAACATCACCCCGGACGATCGGGACGTGTGGGATCCAGAGGGGCTGCGCGGCACCATCCACTGCCACCCCGACGAGCGTGCGGTGCTGCAGGAGCTCATGGACTGGGGGCTGCAGGACACCTTCCGCCTGCACGAGGAGGAGGCGGACCATTTCTCCTGGTGGGACTACCGTCAGCTTGCCTTTCCCAAGGGGCGCGGGCTGCGGATCGATCTGGTCCTGGCCACCGATCCGTTGGCCCGGCGCTGCGCTGCGGCCGGGATCCACCGCGACGAGCGCAAGGGCAAGGGCGCCTCGGATCACGCGCCGGTCTGGGCGGAGTTTTCCTGAGGCCTCGGCGCCTTGTCGCCTTGTCGCCCTGTCGCCCTGTCGCCCTGTCGCCCTGTCGCCCTGTCGCCCTGTCGCC
>CAYFWA010000165.1:0-10827 GCA_964346625.1 uncultured Myxococcales bacterium | reverse complement strand
GTCGACAGGGGGGGGAGTGGGGGGCAGGGGCGCGGTCACGGTCATGAGCCCTCCGGGGCCGGCTGTCCTCCGAGACGCGGCGCGCGCGCGGCCGGGAGCGCGGTAGCAGAGTGCCAGCGCTGCAGCCGCACCGAGCGCCGCCGGCGCAGCCAGCGACGCCAGTAGGGGTACCGCCCCTTTTCGGGCGGCGCGGTGTGCCGAAACACCGGCGGACCGGCGAAGCGCTTGAGGGCGGCGTGGGCGTTGTCGCCGAGGTGGTCGCGCCGCCGGGTCATGCGCACCCACACCCGGAGGCGATCCTCGATCCCCAGCCCCGCGAAGCGTGGCGCCACCCGCTCGAAGCCGCGACGCACGAGCGCGTCCCGCCCCAAGTGTCGGTGGTCGCGCCACCAGCGCCGCCAACGCCGGGCCACCTCGCGCACCCGCGACCCGGTTCGACGGCGGTGGGCCCCGGCGGCGCGACGCGTCGCGGCGCGACGCGTCGCGCCTCGGGCACGCCCGCGCGCCGGATCGTGGTTGGTGAGCCAGCGCAGGGCGCGCCGCGCCGCCTGCCGGGTGGGGCCGTGGCGATGCTCGAGCAGGCCGAGCAGCGGCGGCAACAAGGCCAGGTCCGCCTGGTGACGGGCGGCCACGGCGGCCAGCAGCGCCTCGGGCAGCACGTAGACGCGGCGCCCGCGGCCGAGCACCTCCCGCCGCGAGCGCAACCCCCGCGCCAGGATCCGGGTGGTGGCGGCCCCCCGGGTGCGCGCCAGGATCCGGTAGGCCCACCGAAGCTGCGTGGCGCTGCGGTGGCGATCCCAACGGGGGTCGTCCCGCGCCGCGGCCGCCGAGCCGTTTCGCCTCCCGGTGACGCGGGCGCCGGACGCCCGCACCGCCACCCCCGGTCGCTCGATCAGATCGCGCAGGGCGTCGATCACCGCCCGGTCGCGACTCCGCCAGCGATGCAGCAGCCGCAGCACCCTCCGGCGCACGGCGGGGTAGCGGCTGCTCAGACCCGCCCGAGCGATTACCGCCGCCGCGGCGCGCCCGTCGAGCTGGCTCAGCCGCCGCAGCACGCGCCGCCGTACCCGCGGGCTGGGATCGGCCAACCCCGGGAGCAGCTCTCCGACCCGCTGGCGCAACGCGCGGTCGAAGGTGAGCACCCCGGGCCAAAAGGGCCGCTCGTCCCGGCAACCCACCAGCCGATCGTCCTGGGAGCAGTAGATGCGCAGGTGGAAGTGGTCGTCGTGGGAGCGGATGCCGGGGGGCAGATGCAGCACCCGGCGGGCGTGCCGCACCAGGGCCGCGGGCTCTCCCAGCCGACGAGCGTGGGCCAGCAGGGCCTGCTCGAGGTGCGGCGCCACGATGAGCCACTGAAGCTGCACCGTGGGGTGAATGAGCAGCGCCCGCACCAGGGCCCAGTTGCGCTGCAGGTCGAACTCCAGCGTCTCCTTGCCGCGCGCCCGCAGATCGATGCCGAAGTGGCGCAGGTGCCGCGGCGTCACCGGGCGCCCCCGGTAGCGCACGTAGAAGGCCAGGTCGGCGTCGCGCCCGGACTGGTGGCTGCGGCTGTAGCGCAGCCACCCGCCGCGGTAACGCGAGAGGTTGGAAACGGCGAGTCGGGACCCCGGATGGCGCCGGGCCACCTCCCGTCCGGCGTAGCGCAAAAGCTCCACGAGCTCGTCGGTGCCGAAGTGGGTCCGCCGGGCGCGCGCCCGGGGGATCACCACGTGGTACGGCCCCGCCACGGGAAGCATGGCGGCGTGGTACAGGCGCCCCCGTAGCGGCGTGCCGAGGCTCACCGAGCCCTGCGCCTGGCGGCCTCGCAGTAGCTGCTGGTAGCGGGCCAGCGGGGGGGGGCACACCGGCTGGAGGCGGGGCAGCGGGAGCAGCCGGGGCCGGACCCCCCGCGTCCGCCGCGCGGCGGCGGGCCGCGGCGCGGCGCGCGGCGCCCCTCGAGCGGCGCGCGGCGGGGGCCGCCGATACCCTGGCCGCGCAGCAGAGGCGGCGGGTTGCCACCGCCGGGGCGAGCCGGCGCGATCCACGGGCGGGCGGGCCGTGACCGTCGGCCCGAGCAGGGTCGCGCCCAGCGCCGCGATCACCGCCGCCGGCCAACGGCCGGACGCGAAGCGAAGAGGGATCATGAAAGGTGTCCGCCTCCTCCGCGGATCAATCACCGGGTCGGATCGACCCCATCAGCGGGTCATATAGACCCAGGTGCCCTCGGCGTTCAGGCGGGCGTGCCAGCCCGCGGGCACCTGCGGGCGGCTCCAGCGAAACAACCAGCGCGCGTCCACGGGGGCCAGGTTGGTGCAGCCGTGGCTGCGCGGCACGCCGAAGTCGTCGTGCCAGTACGCTCCGTGCAGCGCGTAGCTACGCCAGTAGTACATGGTCCACGGGACCTCCTCGATGCGGTAGAAGCCGTCGATGGGATCGGTGGCGTCCATGGTGGTGCTCAAAAGCTTGCCCCGCATCCGAAACAGGCCGGGGCGCGTGCGATAGCCTTTCTTGCCGCTCGCCACCAGGGTGGCATACACGGGCTGATCGCCCTCGTAGGCCACCAGGGTCTGCTCGGCCAGATCCACGTGGACCCACCGCTCGCCCCGCGGCACGTCCCGCGGCCGACTCCGGCGTCGAGCCACGGCCACGCCCGCCGCCGCCACCAGGCGCCCCTTTGGATCCTGTACGTACCTGGTACCTCCGTGGGTCACCTCCCGCTGCACGGCAAAGCGCGCGTGCTTGGCCAACCGGCCCGCGGGGCGCAGCTCCTCGTCCTGCAACCGATGGCGCGGTCGCGCCTCGCCGATGACGAAGGCCAACGGCAGGGAGGTCTCCTCATCGAGTCGCTCCCCCCGCATGCGGGGTCGCTTTTTGAACTCGAGGTCCTCGGCCCGCACGTACTGGCCGCGCACCGTGCGGTAAAACGACCGATCCCCGACGCGGTCGGCGCGGTCGATGGCCAGGATGTAGATGCCCGTCATGTGCCGCTGCACCACCTTCGGCCACGCCACCTGCTTTTCGGCGGCCTCCTCTAGCTGGAGAACCTCGCGGGGGGTGGGGCGCCGCCGCAAAAGCGGCGCGCCCTGGCGGATGACCTTGGCGTACCGGAAGGGCACGGCGCGGCGGGTGTCCGGGGCGCGCTGAGCCGAACCTCGGAATTCAATGGGGGCCTGAGACACCTCGAAGCCCAGCGAAGTGCAAATATGGCCGCCGCCCGGGATGCGGTGCCAGCGCCCACCCGGACAGCCGGGGCCGTGGACGCGGGGGCTCGCCGCGATCAGGGTGCCGCGCCGGACGTGACCGATCACCCGCGGCTTTTTCGCCGGCTTGCGAAAGACCCGGGCGTTGAACAGCCGCACGTCGAAGCGGGGAAACGCCATGGCATAGGACGTGAAGCCCTGGAGCCGGTACGCGGCGAAGGGATCCGGCGGCCGCCGGGGGCGTCGCGGGCGCGGGCGCGCCCGCCGCCCGCGCGGCGCCGGCGCAGCGGCGGCGACGCGCCGGGCCAGCGGGCGGGGCAGCGTCGTGGCGGGCTTGATCAACCGCGGCGGCAAAAGCGGTGGGGGCTGGCTGGAGGCCGGGCCGATGAGCAGCAGGGTCACCACCGAGACCCCGGCAAACACCCCCACCACCGCCAGCACCACCCGCACGCGCCGGGCCGCGCGTCGGGCTGCGCTGCGATGCGGTGCGGGGGGGCCCCCCGATTCGCCGCGACGGGAGGATCGGTGTCGGTTCTCTCGGGACACGGGCGAATGCTCGACCACGCTGGGGCCCCTGGGGCCACTCGAGTGTCCTGACCACGGCCGGACCCCGGCGGGCGAGGCGCGGCCTGTTGGGAAATCGCAGTCTCCATCGCACAATAGCAGGGGGCCCGAGACCCCGCAAGTGAGCCGCCGCGGCAGCCCCTTTGTCCGGCTCGGGGGCGCGCCGCAGCAATTTCTGGCACGATCTTTGTATCCATGGGTCTGCAAGCGCGAAACCAGCTTTGTATCCATAGCGAAACCAGCGCCGTTTGCCCTTTCTGCCTGTGGTCTCCCGCAACGCGGCCGAGAAGAAAGAATGTGATTTTTTGACAGATCCGACTATGGTGTCCGATGCTTTGGCCATGCAGATGACTTCGATGAGCTCAGCAAAGAGGGCGCTTGGCGACCTGCCGGAAGGCGACCTGCCGGAAGAGATGCTGGACGATCCCTCGGGCGACAAGCCAGGCGACCCCTCGGGCGTAGAGGACCCCTCGGCGCGCCCCGACGCGGTGACGCCCCGGACGGGGGCTGCGCCCCGCTGGCTGCGTCGGCTACGCAACGCGTCGCTTCA
The DNA here is from genome assembly GCA_964346625.1 of uncultured Myxococcales bacterium. Lineage (GTDB taxonomy): Bacteria > Myxococcota_A > Polyangia > HGW-17 > JAJRWW01 > CAYFWA01. Next base: position 6,534 of record CAYFWA010000165.1, on the reverse strand, counting down.
GAGCCCCCTGGTGGAGAGCCGACCGACCCTGGCCGGGCTGCGTCCTCTCGAGGCCGGCGCCGCGCCCCGCGCGGTGTTCCTGGGGATCGGGCTGTGCACCCGGGAGGTCCTGTCGAGCACCCTGCCGGTGGATCTCGTGGGCCTGCTGCTCACCGCCGAGCGTGCTCGCCAGGCTTTGCGCGCGCCCACCCTCATGGTGGCCGTGGCCGACGTGCACGCGCGGGAAAACGAGTTCGACGCCCTGGCGGTGCGCCGGCGCGCCCAGGAGACCGAGGCGGTCCTGCAGCGGCTCGGCGAGCGTCTGCGCCTGCCTCGTATGCGCGTGGTGCGCGCCTCGCAATTCCAGGACTCTACGGGCTACCAGCGCATCCTCGAGTGGGTGGACGAGGTCTCGGCAAGCGACGAGCACCCCTACGTGATGCGCGAAGCGGCCGACATCGAGTACCTCAACCGCCAGTTCGGCGGGCTGCTGAAGCTGGGCTGGTCCGTCTCCAGCCTCCCGGAGGGCACCGAGCGGTTCGACGAGGTGGCCTTTGATCGGCGCTATCGGGCCTGGGTGGGAAACGGCGTGGGGTTCGTCTACGCCAAGGCCGGGCGCGCGCTGGACGACCGCTGCCCCAAGGTCTCGCCCTATACCGTGTCCGAGCCCGCGCGACGCATCTGCCTGCACCCGGACGAAGACGTGGCCGCGAAGCTGCGTGAGGCCGAGACGCGGGTCCAGCCCTCCACGATCCGCGGCGTCCGGCGTTACCTGGCCCACATCACGCGGGAGTTTCGCGATCTGGTGGCCCCCGTGGAGGGGGACGTGGAGACGCGGATCCAGCAGATCATCGATCACGTGCTGGCTCCCTGAGCCGCCGCCGCCACCCCCTCGGATCCCGCTGGCGCCGGCTCTCGGAAATCCACCCAAATCAATCGGGTGCAGATCCTCTCAGATCACGAAATAGCTGTGCTGATCGCAAGCTAGAGACGGTTCAGCGGCGGATTTCTTGGTATTTGGCGTTGCCAGACACGAGATGTCGAACCGCGGCAGGAGTGCTGATTTCGCGCTCAACGCGAGCCGTGATCTAGGAGGATCTGCACCCAAATCAATCGCCATGCCAGGCTTTGGCGCCCGCGCCTGGCGGTTGCTCTGCCCCCCCAGCCGTGCTACTCACCCCGTCGACGTCGCGGCCCCGCTGGCTCGAGGAGCCCCATTTCACGGGCCAACCGCACGGAGCGACCAGGCGTTGCCATGGACTCGCGTGAGCTCGACAAGCTGCTGGGTAGCCCCCGCCGCCGCCGCTGGATCCTCGTCGTCGGCGCCGGGGCCGGCGCGCTGGCGCTGCTGGGGGTCATCCTCGCCCTCGCGCTGGGTGACGACGACTCCGGGTCGTCGCGAGCCCCGCGTGAAGCCACCGGCGGGGAGGATCCGCCGCTGCCCCCCCTGGGCTCCGAGGCCGCGGAGGATCCCCCATTGCCTCCGCTGGGCTCCCGACCCGCGGAGGCCTCCGCGCGCGCTGGGGCCGACGCCCGGCCCGCGGCCCACCGCCCCCGCCGGCCCGCGGCCAGGGAAGCGCGGTCCACCAGCGCCGACCCAGCGGCGGCCCCCGCGGGGGACGGCGCCGCGCCGCGGCCCACCGCCCCCGCCCTGCCCCGCACCCCGGAGGGGCACCTGCTCGCCCGCGGCAAGATCACCGCGGGCACGGCGGTGATCACCGCCCTCAAACGCTTCGGCGTGTCCACGGCGCAGGCCCTCGCCCTGCTCAAGGGCCTCGAGGGCAGGTTCGACTTCCGCCGCGCGCGGCCGGGCCACCGCTTCGAGCTCCACCTGGAGCCCGGCACCCGCCGGCCGGTGTATCTGCGCTATCGAGTGACGCTGTCCGAGGTCTACGAGGTTCGCCCAGCCTCCCGGGGCACCGGCTACGAGGGGCGGAAGGTGCCCATCGAGATCCGCAAGGTCGTCCGGGGCTATGCGGGGACCATCACCTCCTCGCTGGGCGCCGCCCTGGTGGCCCAGGGCGCCAAGGCGGGGCTCACCGCGCGGGTGGCGGACGTGCTCGTGTCCCAACCGCGGTTTTTCAAGGAGCAGCGGGCCGGCGACGTGTTCCGCGTGCTGGTGGAGGAGCAGCGCGTCCAAGGTCAACACCTGCGCTGGGGGCCGGTGCTCGCCCTGGATTATCAGGGCGCCCGCTCGGGCCGGCTGCGGCTGTATCACTTCCAGCCGGGCCGCGGCCAGGTGGACTACTACGATGACCGCGGCGTGTCGCGTCCGCGAACCTGGCTGCACACCCCGGTGCACTACACCCGGCTGAGCTCACCGTTCGGCATGCGCTTTCATCCCATCCTCAAGCGCAACATCCTCCACGCCGGCGTGGACATGGTGGCCCCCACCGGGACCCCCGTGCGCGCCACGCTCGAGGGCAAGGTCCGCTCGGTGGGCAACCGGGGCGGCTACGGCAAGCTGGTGGTGCTGGATCACGGCGACGGGCTGCAGTCCTACTACGCCCACCTGAGCCGCTACGCCCGAGGCCTGCGCAAGGGCCAGAAGGTCCGCCAAAAGCAGGTCATCGGCTACGTGGGCTCCACCGGCCGCTCCACCGGCCCTCACCTGCACTTCGGGCTGAAAAAAGGCGGCAAGTTCGTCGATCCCCTGGCCTTCCGGGTGCGCCCCGGCCGGCCGGTGCCCGCCCGCTACCGCGCCACCCTGCGCCGCATCAGCCGCCAGCGCCGGCGCCGCATGCAGCGCCTGGTGGTCTGGCCGCTGTCGGACGTGCCGGCCTACGTCCCCAAGAAGGTGCTCGACCTCGCCACCGAAGAGCACTTGTAGAGAAAAAGGAACTACATCGCGGGTCGGGTCCGTTTGCGGAACCACGGGCGATACTCTCTCATCCGTTCCCGATGCTTCGCCGGAGCCCTCCGATCACAGGTGGAGCGTTCGGCCGAGCCGGGGGGGGCGCCCCAGCGGATCTCCACGCAGTCGTTGGGGTGATAGCCCATCTCGAGGGCGGCCTGCCGCGAGATCACCTCGTCGAGGGTGAGCACCCAGGGTGAGCCGTCCGAGCGGACATAGCGGATGGTGCGGCGCCGCAGCTCGCGGCTCAGCCGCTCGGTGAGGCGCCGCAGGGCCGCGCCTCGATCCGCCGGGGCGATGCCGAAGCGCCGGGGATGCCGGCGCACCTGCCCGATGAGGCCGGTCACCACGTCGATGGCCATCAGCAGCCGCAGGTCCCGGGCCGGCGTGGAGTACTTCTCCCAAGGACCCGTGGTGAGGAAGATGCGCGCGCCGTGGGGCAGATCGACGACCTCTTGCTGCTCACGCACCCAGGCATCACCGAGGGCCACCGCCTGGACGCGACGTTGCACCGTCTCGTGCAGCGCCACCACCAGCGACTCGAGGCGCCGCTCGGCGTCCTGGGGCAGCGGGTTGATCACGCGCTGCATGCGGCGATAAAAGTCGTCGGTGCTGCCCTGGTACTGCTGCAGGCTGAAGGGCAGCACGTAGTCGCGCAGCGCGGCGTTGTCCGGCACCTCAAAGCGCCGGCTCCCGGCGTGATAGCGCACCGGCCGCGCGGCCTTCCACCCCGCCCCCACCCGCTGGGTGCGCGGGTGAAACAGAAAGGAGCCCCGCCAAAAACGCCGCAACCCCACCGTCCCATCGGGCTGGGCGTCGGCGGCCACCAGCGCCCCGGGCCGATTCAGCGTCTGGGGGATCCAGCGCGTGATGATCAACGTGTGCCCGTAGGGGTCGGCGTAGACGGTGCCGGGCGGCAGCGTCGGGCGCCGCAGGGGCACCGGGTAGTAGTCCGTTTCGGCGTCGCGCGGGCGGGTGCGCGCGCTGGAGGAGTGGACGCGCCCCCCGAGCTGGTGGGCGTAGTGGTGAAACATCCGCGCCGGGCTCTTGACCAGGGTATAGGCCCAGTGCCCCCGAAGCTCGCGGCAGCGCACCGGGTGGTCGCCGCCGGCGCGGCTGCACTTGCGGAAGGCGTGGGGCAAGCCCAACTTCCAGGCGAAGTAGGCCCGCAGGACGTAGGGCAGATCCGCGCAGTCGGGCTCCAGGCGGATCTGACGCTCCTCCCCCACGGCGAAATGATCGTGCAGCAGGTTGTGATCCGGGTCCCGGATGAGCGGCGTCAGGCCGCGCCAGGTGGGGGCGTCTCGCCACCGGTAGCGAAACAGCGACTCCACGAACACCGCATACAGCGCCTCGGTGTCCGCGTCCCAGCGGCGGCGGACCTCCCAGGTGAGCGGGCCCTCGGACGCTTGGGGGTCGCTGGCGCGGGCGCTCACCGCGATGCGCCGGCAGGTGTCCAGCCGCGAGCCCTCCCCCGCCAGGAAGGTCCAGGTGCCCGGGCGTGGATCCTCCACCCGCAGCTCCCAGCCGTGGGGCGGCCCCCCGAAACGGCGCCGGGTGACCTCCACCCGCTTGCCCGCGGGATCGAACAGGGCCAGATCCAGCGGCCCCGGGTGGGCGTCGGTGGCCACCACCACCCGCAGCGGCTGCCCGGAATGGGGGCGCTCCGGAGACACCAGCACGGCGAGCCCCGGCTCCTCGAGGCAGCGTCGCGGGGGCGGCTCGGCGAGGGACACGGCCTCACGGAGCTCGGCCACCCCCGCCAGGGAGGGATCCGGCGGGCCCCCGAACACAGTGAGCCGGTCCACCCGCTGGACCAGGGCCCGGCGGGAGGTGTCGCGTCCCAGCTCCAGGCTCGAGACGCACACGCGCCCCACCCAGCGATCCACCTCCGAGGCCAATCGGCCGGCGGGCCCGGCTTCGTCGCCCCCTCGCCGCGCCCCCAGCCTGCCCAGGCCACGGTCGTCGCGGGGGACGCCGCGGGCGGCGTACTCGGCCAGGCTGTGGATGACCATGGGCTGACCGTGCCGGTCCCGTCCGAGGTAAAACATCACGTGGCCGGGCAGGTGCAAAACCACGATGCCCGAGCGCGCCGCGCGATCCATCAGCCAGAGCTTGCGCTCGTCGCGTCGCACGACGCGCAGGTCGATGGTGAAGGTCCCGGCGCGGGACTGGGCGCCGCTGCTGCGAGGCAGCGCCAGGCCGAAGCGACCGAGCACCTGCTTCACGAACCGCGAGCAGTCCAGCCCGCCTCCCTGCCCGCCCCAGCCGTAGGGCTCGCCCAGCAGCGTGAAGGCCTCTCGCAGAAACGCCCGGCGGGTGAGGGGCCGCGCGATAGGAGCCCCGCGCACCGCCGCATCGCCCCGCGGTGGCGAAAGCGGCGCGTCGTCACGGACCCAGCCGAGGGTGTAAGGGGTTCGCACCAGCAGCAGCCCGGGATCCCAGGCGGCCACCACCTGCACCGGCTCGCCGGGACGCACCGTGGAGCAGTTGTTGCGGTCGTAGCGTAGATCCACCGGCCGCCGGTACAGGCCCTGGCGCAGCGGGCCGCAGCGCACGCGGAGGGGCGCGCGGGCCACCCGCAGCTCGGACCGGAGCCGGGGCAGGCCCTCCACCGGATCGAAGCGCCGCTGCAATCGCGTTGGCAGGGGTTGGCCAGTGCGGCTCACCAGCTCCCCGGCCACGATCCGCACGCGCAGGTACGCGAGGCGCTCGTCAAGCTCGGCGCGCAGCCCCGCGGGATCGGGGGGCCGGGTCAAGGCTGCGGGATCCAGCAGGCGACCCTGCGCCACCTGGTGTCTGCCCGCAAGCGCGATGTCGGTGGCGGTCATCAGGGGCTCGTCGAGATCGTAGCGCTCGTTCCACAGCGCCTCCCAGGTACCCACCTGGCGGTGCTCGGGCAGGGTCCCCGGCAACACGCCCACGCCGATGTCCAGCGCGCCACGGGCCGCGTCGAAGGCGTGGGAAGGATCCTCGTCGCGGCCGCAGGCAAGCCCTGTCAGCGTCAGGGCCAGCGTCAACGTCAACGCCAACGCCAACGTCAATGTCAGCGTCGACGTCAACGCCATCGAAGCCGTCAGCCCCCTCGAGGCGGTCCGCCAAATCCCGCGGGGACGCGACGCGGGTTCGCCTTGGTAAAACGGCGCTCTCGTGTCATGATCTCTATTCACGTCGAGCGTTCTGCCATGCAGCAATCGGACCAGCCAGCCGTTTTCTCGGATCTTTTTTCTGCGAAGCGCCCTTTTTACGAAGAACCTACCCACCGGTACATCTCTTGCAACCCCGATGTGTCGACGGACAGCAGTGCCTGCCACCACCGGACGGGGCTGCTCGGCCTGCAGAGAACGACTCATCGGAGGTATCCTTGCGCCAACTGACCCTCGGCCACGTTCCGGTGCCGCCCGGGCCGCGACCGGGTCGCCGGGTCGACACGCGCTGGCCGCGCTGGTTGTATTTCTCGTTTTTCGCCGCAGCGGTGGGCCTGTTCCCCTTCGGCGGCGCGCGCCCCGCCGCGGCGGGAAATGTCGCCGACACGGGCTCGGAGCGAGACGCCGACGCCTCGGAGGAGCTGACCCCGTCCGACGAGACCGCCGACCGGGGCGCCGACGTCGAGGCGAAGGCGCCCGCGCCCCGACGCGCGGCCCGCCCGGCGCGGCCCCGCGCCCGGCCCCGCGCCCGGCCCCGCGCCCGGCCCCGCGCCC
>CAYFWA010000164.1:0-10860 GCA_964346625.1 uncultured Myxococcales bacterium | reverse complement strand
CGTTACCGGCGCTGTAATAATCCAGCTTGCTGGATTATTACAGCAAGCCGGTCGTTCTCCTCGCTTCTTGACAGAATTGCGCCTCGGCGCCCTCGGTGCGTCGAACTTATTCTTGCGCGAGCCCTAACCGTTCAGGCGTCTCGTAGGACCGAAAACGAGATTACCGGCAACGAGGCAGCTTTCCCTGCGGCGGCGCGAAGCGCAGATCTCCCACCTGGCGGTGCATCTCCCGCAGCGCGGCCCGCATCACCGCCCGCATCACCGCCCGCATCACCGCCCGCATCACCGCCCGCATCACCGCCGGGTAGTCGGGCACGCCGCAAAGACGCTGGCCCACGGCCGGATCCCAGTACTTCGCGTCGGGCATGGATCGGACCCGGATTGACTTCTACTGACCTCCATGATACCAACTTCGCACAAGTTTTTCGCTCGCGCAATCGAACCGACGGGATCCGGAATCCCATGATGGGATCCGGCACGATCGACCTCTTGGCCCCCGGAGGGCGTGGATGGAAGTTACGTACGCCGCCCTGACCGACGTCGGGAAAAAGCGGGACCACAACGAGGACGCCTTCCTCGTGGACGAGGACGTGGATCTGTTCGCGGTCTGCGATGGGATGGGCGGACACGCGGCCGGCGAGGTGGCCAGCGCCATCGCCGTGCAGACCCTCAAGGAGGCCATCGAGCAGAACCTGGACGCCCTGCAGAGCTACCGCAGCGGCGAGGCCGAGGTGGAGCGCTACGAGGTGATCCAGATGATGGAGCACGCCATCCAGACGGCGTGCGATCGGATCTACGAGTCTGCGCAGCAGGACGACAAGAAGCGCGGCATGGGCACCACCTGCTCCATGCTGATGATCATCGGCAACCGCGGGTTCATCGGGCACGTGGGCGACAGCCGCGTCTATTTGATCCGCGACGGCATGATCCATCAGCTCACCGAAGACCACTCCCTGGTCAACGAGCTGGTGCGCCGGGGCAAGCTCAAGCGCGACGAGGTGGCCGACAGCCCCTACGCGGAGTACAAAAACGCCGTGACCCGGGCGGTGGGGGTCTACCCGAGCGTGGAGGGGGACACCCTCGATTTCGACGTGCTGCCCGGAGACCAGTTCATGCTGTGCTCCGACGGGCTTCACTCCTACCTCGACGATGACAAGATCCTGGAGGCCTTCGAGCAGGATGACCTGCAGCAGGTGACGCGGGGCTTCGTCGAGCTGGCCAACGAGGGCGGCGGACACGACAACATCACGTCCGTGGCGGTGCGGGTGGCCGAGGAGGTGGAGGACGCCGAGCAGGAAGAGCTGGTGGCGGAGGTCAACCTCTCGCTGGAGATGCTGCGCCAGATCCCCCTGTTCAAGTACGCCACCTACAAAGAGCTGGTGCACGTGATGAACATCACGGAGGTGAAGGACGTGGCCGCCGGGGACTACGTGTTCCAGGAGGGTGACGACGGAGATCACCTCTTCGTGGTGATGAAGGGGCGGGTGACCGTGCGCCAGCAGGGCACCGACATCACGTCCTTCGAGCCGGGCCAGCACTTCGGCGAGATGGCCCTGGTGGACAAGGCCCCCCGCTCCACCACCGTGGTGGCGGAGGTGGACTCCCGGCTGCTGGCGATCCACCGCTCGCGCTTTTACGCCATGGTCCGCCAGGAGACGGGCCTCTCGGTCAAGATCCTGTGGTCCTTCGTGCAGGTGCTGGCCGATCGGCTGCGCGCCACCACCCGGGATTTGAGCAACGCCCGGCTGGAGGCGGGCGCGGCCCTGCTGGATCTCACCGGTGATGTGGCGCTCGAGGAGGGTGAGGAAGAGCAAGGCGAGAAGGAGGGCGCCGGAGGCGGGGGCAAAGCCGAAGGCGGAGGCGGAGACAAAGCCGAAGGCGGAGGCGGAGACAAAGCCGAAGGCGGAGGCGGAAACAAAGCCGAAGGCGGAGGCGGCGCCGCGCCGGAGTCGTCGGCCGCCGGCGGCGGCGCGGCCAACCCGGCGGTGGAGCCCGAGGCCGCCGCCGACCCGGCCGCGCCGGCCCGACAGAGCGTGGACTCGGGCGCCGACGGTCCTCCCGCGAAAAATGCGCCGGGGTCCGCGCCGGCAACGGGGTCCGCGCCGGCAACGGGGTCCGCGCCGCACGCGGCCGCCGGCGCCGACCCGGGGGCGACGGGCGATACGCCTTTCCCCAGCGTGGCCCAGCCCAAGCGCCCGGCTCCGCCCGCCGGGCCGGCGGCCGCGGCCGATGGGTCGGCCCCCGGCGCCGAAGCCGGCGCCACCGGAGATGTACGAGCCCATGGGCCCGCCACCCCGAAGGCGGCCCCGACGGTGAAAGACACCGTCCCCGACGGCGATCCCGAGCCCGAACAGGACCCCTCGACGCCGGTCCCGCCTGGCGCCGAGCCAGAGCCCCGGTAGGGGGGATTCCCCGTCGGGAAGCCCAGCAGGACAACCCCAGTCGGGGCCTCGGGCGGCGCCCCGTCGGACCGCCCGTCACTCCCCGGGCCCTGTATTCCATGGCCGAGCTGCCCGACACGCTGTTCGCCGCAACCCTCCCCGGACTCGAGGAGGTGACCGCCAGGGAGCTGCGGGAGCTGCGCATGAGACGCGTCCGCGTCCAGCCGGGCGGCGTGGCCTTCCAGGGCGACGCCGCGGCCGCCCTGCAGGCCAACCTCTGGCTACGCACCGCCTCCTTCGTGCTGATGCGGCTCACCCGGTTTCGCGCGCGCCACCTCGCGGCGCTGGTGCTCGGCGCCGAGGCGGTGGACTGGCGGCGCGTACTGCCCGCCGGCGCCCCCCTCACCGTGCGCGCCACCTGCCGAAAATCCCGGATCCAGCACAGCGGCGCGGTGGCCGAGCGGGTGGCCGGCGTGGTGGGGGCCGCGCTGGGCCTCGCAGTGCGCGATGCCGGCGCGGAACGGGTCTCCTTGGGTCCGGCGCCCGACCCGGCGAGCCCCGAGACCCGCGTCCGGGTGCGGCTGTATCGCGACGAGGTCACCCTCAGCCTGGACACCAGCGGCGACCCGCTGCACCGCCGCGGATATCGGCTCGAGACCGCCAAGGCTCCGCTGCGCGAGACCCTCGCCGCGGCCCTGCTGCGGCTGGTAAAATGGTCGGGCGAGCGGCCCCTGATCGACCCCTGCTGCGGAGCGGGCACCATCGTCATCGAGGCCGCGCTGCGCGCGGCGCGGATTGCCCCCGGCGCCAGGCGGCGCTTCGCCATGGAGCGCTGGCCCGGGCTCGACCCCGGCTGCCGCGCGACGCTGGAGGCGGCGGTGCGCCGCCGACCGGTCCGGGTGACGCTGCGGGGCACCGATCGCGACGCCGGGGCCGTGGCCGCGGCCTGCCACAACGCCGAACGCGCGGGGGTCGCGTCGCTCGTCCACTTCGAAAAGGCGCCTGTTTCCGAGATGCAGACCGCCGCCCCGGCCGGCCTGCTGGCCTGCAACCCGCCCTACGGCAGGCGCCTGGGTGCCCGGCGCTCCCCGCGGGATCTTTACGCCACCCTGGGGGCCTGCCTGCGGGCGGCGCCAGCGGGCTGGGATCTCGCCCTGGTCACCGACCGCCCGGCGCTGGCGCGCGCCACGGGGCTGGCGCTCACGCCCCGATCGCCGCCGCTGCCCCACGGCGGGCTCAAGGTCCGCATCTACGCCACGGGCCCGCACCGCTGAGCCGACGAGCGACGCAGACAGAATTGATGGATCGGCGCACGAATGCCGAAGTTATTCTTGTGCGAGCCCTAACCCCTCGGCCTTCTCCGCGGGATCGAACTGCACGCTGGGGGCGTCCTGGAGCCACAAGCGGTTGAGGCGATCCAGCAGCGCCGTGAGCCCGGTGCCGGTGTGGTAGCCCACCCGCAGGGCGATGGGAGTACCGTGGCGGGTGCTCCCCACCGTCTGCTCGAGCACCTCGAGGTCCATCAGCGCCGACACGGCGTTGTCGAAGGTGATGCGACTACAGGACTCGCGGCGGCGCAGCTCCCGGCGCTCCAGGGCCGTGGCCGCGTCCTCCCGCATGCGCTGCACGAGGTTCTTGCGCCCTACGGGTCCCTCGAGCAGCTCCGCGAGGCTGATGACCGCGATGCGATAGGCCTCCAGGTAGTCCTGGGTGAGCAGGCTGAGCAGCTCCAGGTCGCGGCGACCGGCCTCGATGATCCAAAGCTCCGAGTCGCTGCGCTCCACCCCCCAGCTTTGCAGCCGCCGCAGGGTCTCGTCGAAGATCGCGTCGAAGGGCTTGCCCACCTCGAAGACGAACTCGTATTTCCACAGCCGGCTCAGAAACTGCGCGCGGCGGTGGACCGCCTCCAAGGTGAGGCCCGTGGGATCCTCGGCCTCGGTGACCAACACCGCCCGGGCCACGATGGACTCGGCGGCCAGGAAGTTGATGAGCCCGTTGCGGTAGTAGCTCAGGGAGAACCGTCGCTCCTCCTCGATGACGTAGGTCGGGGACTCGGGCGGCCCCTCCTGGCGCAACGTCTTCCCGTCGGCCAGCCGGCGCAGCGCCTGGACCAGCGCCTCTTCGCGCAGGTCCGAACGCTGCGCCTCGGGATGGGGCGGGGCGCCGCGCTCCACGGCGACGGCCGTCCCGCCCTCCGCGCCGAGGGCCGTCCCGCCCTCCGCGCCGACAGCCGTCCCGCCCTCCGCGCCGACAGCCGTCCCGCCCTCCGCGCCGACAGCCGTCCCGCCCTCCGCAGCCGCGGCCGACCCGCCCTCCGCGGCGACAGCCGTCCCGCCCTCCGCGCCGACAGCCGACCCGCCCTCCGCAGCCGCGGCCGACCCGCCCTCCGCAGCCGCGGCCGACCCGCCCTCCGCGGGGGGAGCCACCAGCGCCCGGGTGAGCCGGGCGCCGCTTTCGCGCAGCCAGGGGGTGATCCAGCGACACCGCTCCAGCACTGAGGCGTGATCCACGCGCGCCCCGCCGGAGAGCAGCAACGCGGTGGACACCAGCCCCGTGGGCGTCACCGGGCACAGCGTGGAGATCTCGTGAACCACCCGGTAGGCGAGCTGCACGATGCCCGCGTTGACCGCCTCGGGGGAGGCGTCCCGCGTGGCGCCGAACTGCGCCAGGGCATCACGCAGATCATAGGGCTCGCCCACCTGGAGGTTCAGGCGGCCGAAGCGCGAGGCCAGCACCCGGCCCGCGCGCAGCAGCCCCCCGAGATCCTCCTTTTTCTTCTGACCGCCGGCGGCCTCGCGGCTGATGGAGCCCTCCTCGATCACCTTCTCGTAGCCCACGGCGATGGGCACCACCTGAGCGTTGCGCACCCGGCCGGCGATGGCCGCCTCGGCCACCCACTTGAGCAGGCCGATGCGGGGCATGTACATCTTGCCCGTCCGGCTGCGGGTGCCCTCGATGAAAAACTCGAGGTTGTAGCCCTCGGCGAGGATCTTGCGCAGGTAGTCGGTGAGGCACGCCGTGTAGAGGCGGTTATTCCAAAAGGAGCGCCGGATGAAGAAGGCCCCCGAGCGCCGGAAGATGGTCCCGATAGGGAAAAACGACAGGTTCGCCCCGGCGGCGATACACGGCGGCGCCGTGTCGTATTCGGCCACGATCCAGGAAAGCAGCAAATAGTCCACGTGGCTGCGGTGGGTGGGCAGAAGCAGCAACGGGCCCCGGGCCGCGGCCTGGCGCAGCCGCTCCATCTGCCCCGGGTCCACCTCCAGCCCGTCATAGATGCGATACCAGACGAAGTGGCGCAAAAACCCGCGCAAGACGCTCAGGGTGCCCGGGCGTGGATCCGCCGCGATCTCCTTGAGGTACTTGCGGGCCTGCCGTCGCAGCCGCTCGGGGGGCTCCCCCGTGTCCTGGGCCATGACGGCGATGGTCTCGCGCAGCGCCCGGCCCCGCAGCACCTCCTCCCGGATCCGCGCGGCGCCCTTGCGCCGCGGCCCCTGGAGCGTGCGCCGCACCCGCTCGATGCGGGTGGCCAGCTCGTAGCGCAGCCGGCGCTCCTTGCGCCCCTCGTCGTCGTCGGGGCCCTGGGCGAGGAAGGCGTCGAGGTGCAGCGGCTCCCCCAGCCGCAGGCGCTGGCCGCGGAAGTGGACCAACAGGTGCCAAAAGGAGCGCAACGCGCCGGGGTCCTCGGCGGTGCCCAGGATGCGCTGCAGCCGCCGGCTGCCGCCGGAGTCGGGGCGCAGCGGGGCCTTGCCCCAAAACAGCGCCAGAGGCACCATGACCACCTCGGGACCTCCGTCGCGGGCGGCGGCCAGACACGCCTCGAGCGCCGCGGCCGAGCCCGGGCAGATCCCGGCGCGGCCGCTGCGGCGGCCCTTGCGCAGAAAGATCATCAGCGGCTGCCCGTGGGCCAGGGCCTCCCGCGCCCGCTCCCGCAGCGGGGCGCGCGGTCGCCGCCCGAGCAGGTACAGGGCGATCCGCCACAGCGGCTGGAACACCAGGGTCACCACCCCGGTGACGATGGCCGCCAGCGGCAGGCCCAGGGCACGCAGCAGGTGGTTGAGCCACAGCGTGTTGTACACGTGCTTGTGGCTCGAGACGTAGACCACGCGATAGCGCCGGGAATAGTCCTCGAGGGCCTGCCGATCCCGGTCGCGCAGAAAGCGCCGGGTAAAAAAGAAACGAAACAGGATCCAGGCCAGCAGGCCCGGCCGGTCCAGCATCTGGGAAGGCTCGATCACGCGCCGGGGCTTGGTCTCTGGGGCCGCCATCTCCGCCTCCCTACCGACTCACCACGCCTATTTTTTCAGGTAGCGGGCCAGGAACCGGTGGACCGTAGCCCACCACCGCAGCCGGTTTTGCGGCTTCTGCACGAAGTGGTCCTCGTCGGGGAAGTACAAAAACTGCGAGGGCACCCCCATGCGCTGCAGCGCCGTGAACAGCTGCATCCCCTGGCCCACGGTGACCCGGTAGTCGTGCTGCCCGTGGATCACCAGGGTCGGCGTGCGCCACTGTTTGATGTAGGTGGACGGGGACCACCGGCGATACATCTTCGGGTTGGTCCAGGGGGTGCCCTTGAACTCCCGCTCGGGGAACCACAGCTCCTCGGTGGTCCCGTACTTGGAGCGCAGATCGAACACCCCGGCGTGGGTCACCAGGCACTGGAACCGCCGGGTGTGGGTGCCGAGCCAGTTGACCATGTACCCGCCGTAGGAGGCCCCGATGGCGCAGACCCGTTTGGGATCCAGGAACCGGTACTTTTTCTGGGCCGCGTCCACGGCCTTCATGATGTCGCGGTAGGGCTTGCCGCCCCAATCGCCCCGGATGGCGTCGCAAAAGCCCTGGCCGTAGCCCTTGGACCCGTGGAAGTTGGGCATGATCACCACGTAGCCCGGCGCGGCCAGGAGCTGGGCGTTCCAGCGCGGGTGCCACGAGTCTCCGCTCATGCCCTGGGGGCCGCCGTGGATCATCACCAGCCACGGGTAGCGGCGCCGGGGGTTGAACCCGGGCGGCTTGACCACCAGGGCGTGGACCTTGTCGCCGGCGGCGCCCTGGTACCACAGGTGCTCCACCGGGTGCAGAGCCTTGCGCTGGCGGATCCAGCGCTGCAGATGGGTGATGCGCACCGGCGCCCCGCCGCGCACCGGCGCCCGGTACAGCTCCGCGGGCTGATGGGTGGCGCTGGAGACGAACACGAGCTGCCGGCCGTCGGGGGTGACGCGCAGGTCCTTGGCGTAGACTTTCTCCACCAGCCGCTTGACCTTGCCCCCGGACACGGACACGGAGAACACCGGGACGTAGCCCCGATCCGCCGCGGTGAAATACAATGTCTGGCCGTCGGGCGCCCAGACGTACTCGCGCACCGAGCGATCGAAGGCCTCGGTGAGGGTGCGGTGCTTGCGCGTCCGCCGATCGTAGAGCATCAGCCGCTGGCGATCCGCCTCGTAGCGCGGCACCTTCATGCCCACGTAGGCGAGGTAGCGCCCTCGGGGCGAGTAGCGCGGGCTGTGCTGGTTGGCCTTGGAGCGCGTGAGGCGCCGGACGGCGACGCGTCCGGCCCGGCCCCGCCGCCCGGCCCGGCCCCGCCGCCCGGCCCGGCCCAGCCGCCCGGCCCGGCCCAGCCGCCCGGCCGCGCCCGGTGATCGCGGCGCGGGGCGCACGAACACGTCGTTGTTGGTTGAGGTGGCCACCTGCTTGTCGGTGTTTTTGACGAAGGCCATTTGCCGCCCATCGGGCGACAGGGCGTAGTCGGGCGAGCCCCCCAGGGAGATGGGGGGAGCGTCGTGGGGCCCAGGGGTCAGATCGCGCAGGCGCCGCGTCTTGGGAAACAGCGCCCACACGTGATTGACCTTGCCGTGGCGAAAGTGGTTCCAGTGCCGGTACAAAAGCGCCGTGTACAGCTCGGCGCGCACCTTGGACCCGGCGCGCTTTTTGCGGATCCGTCGATTGCAGGCGTTGTCGGCGCACCGCGGGTAGGCCGCGCCGGCCGCGAGGATCCGCTCCCCGGTGGGCCCGACCACCAGCGGACCCGACAGCCCCAGGGCCGAGCGGCTCACCCGGGCCGGCTCTCCGCCGGCCAGCGGCAGCCGCCAGATCTGCGCCCGGCCGCTGCGGTCCGACAGGAAGTACAGGCTCTTGCCATCCGGGCTGAACCGCGGGCTCCAGTCGCGCTGGGCCCGCGTGGTGAGACGCCGGGCGCGGCGGGCCTTCCCGCCGGCCAGGGGGACGATCCACAGGTTGGATAGCTGGTCGTTTTTCTGGATGCGGCTCTGGCGCACCACGAACACCACGTGCTTGCCGTCCGCGGAGACCTGGGGATCGGACACCTGGCGCGTACGCACCAGGTCCCGGGCGTCCATTACCGCGCCGCGGCGGTCCTTGGCCCCTTCGGGACCCCCGCCAAAGGGCCACCCGTCGGTGGCGCGAAGCGGCGTCCCCGCTGTGGCCGCGAGGGCCCCCGCTCCGAAAGCAACAACCCATAGAAACTGCCTGCTGGATCTCATGTGAAACTCTCCTGCCGGATCGGCCCGAGACTTTACCCCCGCGGTATGGGATCTTCAACCTCCGCCGTGGCGAGCGTGGCGAGCTGGCGGCCCGGTCGCGAGACGCCTCGGCGCCAGGCGGCGGCCCGTGATATACAGGACCCAGACATCCGCGCCCCACCGCCCGCTGCGCGCGGCGAGCCTGTGGGCCCATGGAGATCGGCGATGCACAGTTCGACGCCCCCGCCTTTTTGCCGCGCCCCGTCCCGCGTCACGCCCCGCTCCGGTGGCCGGGCCGCGATCCTCGCCCTGGCCGCCCTGGCGCCCCTCGCTTTGCTCCTCGCCCGTTGCGGGGACGACGACGGCGCCGCCGACGCCGGCCTACCCGACGCGGGCCCCCGGTGCGGCAACGGCGTGGTGGAGCCGGGCGAGCAGTGCGACGACGGCAACGACGACAACCGCGACGGCTGCTGCAACACCTGCCGGTGGTGTCCGGTGTGCGACACCAACGCCTTCATCGCCTGTGACGCCACCTCCGTCTGCTGTCCCACCACCGAAGACGTGCCCACCGAGTGCGCGGCCGCGGCCCAGGGCGAGGCCCGGCGCTGCCTGCCCGCCTGCGATGGGCCCGCGGATTGCTACTGGTCCAACCGATGCGACGCCGCGTTTCCCGGCCACTGCTCCGAGGCCTGGTGCGGCCCGGCCGAGGACGGCAGCCGCACCAACGGCCCCTGCGACGTCAACGGCGAGACCGGCTACTGCTATCCTCTGGGCCGCGCCGAGTCCGACTACGGCCTGTGCATCGAGCCGGGGCCGCTGCCCCCGGGCGCGGCCTGCGCCGCCGGCTTCCCCCTCGACGCCATCCCCCGCCACGTGCAGCCCTGCGACGCCGGGGTGTGCACCCACTGGCGCTCGGGTCGCGCGCCGCAGTGTCTGGCCTTCTGCGACCCCGTGGCGGCCTACGACGCCACCGGGGTGCAGCCCGGCGGCTGCCCGGCGGGCACCAACTGTTTGAGCTTCTCTTCGCTGTCGTCCTACTCGGGCAAGCGGCTGGCGGACAAGGGGCGCTGCGTCCACACCCCCGCCACCGATCCCGACGGCCTGCTGGCCTGCGATCTGCTCACCGGCGCCCTCATCGCGGATCGCGCCCAGCGCTGCGCCGAGCGCCTGCCCGACACCCGCTGCGGCCTGTATCGCACCGGGAGCCTCATGGGCACCTGCCAGAGCGCCGACGCCTCGCCCCTGCCCCTGGGCGCGCCCTGCAGCGCCGACGCCACCGCCCTGCCCTGCGGCGAGGCTGCCCTGTGCGTGCGGGCCGACTACTTCGGCACCGCCGACGCCACGGAGCTGGCGTGCCTGGCGGTCTGCGACGCGGCGGACCCCGGATGGGACTGCGTCGACGCCGGCGGGGCGGTGGGCCTGCAATGCACCAGCCTCTCGCACGGCACCGAGGACGCCTCCCCCACCCGCCTGGGCCTGTGCGCCCCGCCGCCCGTTCAAGGACAGTAGCGGATGGTGCCGTTGAACACGCGGGAGGAAAACTGGCTGGTGGAAAAGGAGTGGCCCATGCCGATGCCCTCGTAGAGCTCGAGGTCGGCGTTGCCGCAGACCGGTTCGGGCGGGTCCGAATTCTGGGGGCCGCAGGAGATGGCCACGGCCGCGACCAGCGCCCAAAGCGCCGCCAGGCTCACGGTGCCTCGCGGTCGCGGTGGGGTATCCCCGGTCAGCGGTCCGCGGAGTGTTCTCGGTAGGATATGGAAGACGAATGCGCGCATGAGGTCCCGTTCCTCTCGATGTTTGTCGGTCGCTTCAGCGGTTTGTCGCCGGCCGCACCGCCTCTTCATCATGGGGAGAGGCACCGTTCGGGGTCAAGCGCTCGTGCTCGTGTCCCAGGATCGCTCACTGAAACAGGTCCCCAACTTTTTCGCAGCTCCGCTGGCCGGTTCCGGCGCCGGCGCCGGGGTCAGCGTTTTCGGCGTCAGTCGGGCGTCTACGTCGGC
>CAYFWA010000163.1:0-10919 GCA_964346625.1 uncultured Myxococcales bacterium | reverse complement strand
CCAGCACCAGCACCAGCACCAGCACCAGCACCAGCACCAGCACCAGCACCAGCACCAGCACTAGCACCAGCACTAGCACCAGCACCAGCGCGCGGCGCCGGCTGCACGACAGCGAAAACGAGCTGACCCAGGCCGGCGCCATCATGGGCACCTACGCCTTCATGTCCCCCGAGCAGTGGGGCCTGGGCCCGGTGGATCCCTCCACGGACCTGTGGGCGGTGGGGGTGATCCTGTTTCAGGCCATCTCCGGGGAGCACCCCTTTGG
This sequence comes from uncultured Myxococcales bacterium, assembly GCA_964346625.1. Classification (GTDB taxonomy): domain Bacteria; phylum Myxococcota_A; class Polyangia; order HGW-17; family JAJRWW01; genus CAYFWA01. The sequence continues at coordinate 10,654 of CAYFWA010000163.1, read as the reverse complement.
CAGCAAGTCCCCGCAGGTGATCCTCAAGCACCTGATGGCCAGCGACGAGCCGGTGCGCTCGGTGCGCGAGCTGGCGCCCGAGGTACCCGAGGCCGTGGCCCGGATCATCGGCCGGTGTCTGCGCAAGGACAAGGAGGTGCGCTTCGCCACGGCCGAGGAGCTGCTCGAGCGGCTCGAGGCCGTGGTGGCGCCGGCGGGCGGCCGGGCGACGCTCGCCGAGGACCAGTCGCCCTACCAGGGCCTGGCCCCGTTCACGGAGCGGGAGGCCAACCGCTTTTTCGGCCGGGACGCCGAGATCGCGCAGATCATCAGCAAGCTCAAGGACTGGCCTACCCTGGCGGTGGTGGGGCCCTCGGGGGCGGGCAAGAGCTCCTTCGTGCGCGCCGGGGTCATCCCCACGCTGCGGGGTCAAGGCGCCGACTGGGACGTGATCGTCTGCCGGCCCGGCCGCGATCCCTTCGCCGCCGTGGCCGAGGGGATCCACGGCGCCGCCGGAGAGCGCACCGAGCTGCTGGACGCCAAAGCCGCGGCGGAGGCGGCCGAGCAGGAGGCAGACCTGGCCCGGCAGCTCGCCTCCGAGCCCGGCCACCTGGGCGCCACGCTGCGGGCCCGGGCGCGCAACCAGGGCCGCCCGGTGCTTTTGTATCTGGATCAGTTCGAGGAGCTCTATACCCTGGTGGAGGATCCGGCGGTGCGCGACCGCTTCGCCACCGCCGTGGCGAACGTGGCCATGGACGCCTCCACCCCGGTGCGGGTGGTGCTGTCCATGCGCTCGGATTTCCTGGACCGGGTCTCCGAGAGCCAGGCGCTGCTGCAGGCGGTGACCCGCGAGCTCACCATCTTGCAGCCGCCCGACGAGCAGGGCCTGCGCGAGGCCATCGGGCAGCCCGCCGCCCTGGCGGGCTACGCCTTCGAGGACGAGGCCATGGTGGACGAGATGGTGGCCAGCCTCGCCACCGAGACCGCCGCCCTGCCGCTACTGCAGTTCGCCGCGGCCAAGCTGTGGGAGGCGCGGGACCCGGAGCGCAAGCTGCTCACCCGGGCGGCCTACGAGGCCCTGGGCGGGGTGGAGGGCGCCCTGGTGCGCCACGCCGACGCCGTGGTGGAGGCCATGCCGTCGGCCGAGCGGCGCGCCACGCGGCTTTTGTTCCAGCGCCTGGTGACCCCGGAGGGGACCCGCGCCGTGCTGTCGCGCGGCGAGCTGGCGGAGCTTTTCGACGACCGCCGGGCCGCGGATCGGCTGCTGCACGCCCTCACCGAGGCGCGGCTGCTGGTGGTCCAGTCCATCGGGGACGACGAGGGGGACGCGCGGGTGGAGATCGTCCACGAGTCGCTCATCACGCAGTGGGGCAAGCTGCAGCGCTGGCTGGAGGAGGGGCACGAGGACGCGGCCATGCTGGCCCAGCTCCGGGACGCGGCGCGCCAGTGGGAGAGCCGGGGGCGCCCCACGGGTCTGCTGTGGACCGGGGACGCGGTGGACGAGGCGCGGCTGTGGCGGCGGCGCTCCCAGGCCGCCCTCACCCGACAGGAGGAGGACTTTCTCGCCGCGGCCTTCCGGTTCGCTGACCGGGCCACGCGGCGCCGGCGGATCCTGCTGGCGGTGGCCGGGGTGATCTTGATCCTGGTCGCCGTCGGGGCCATCGTGGCGGCCCTTTCCATCCAGGAGGCCAGCGAGCGGGCCCAGCGGGAGGCCAAGCGGGCCAAGCAGCAGGCCAGCCGCGCGGCCAAGGAGGCCCAGCGGGCCACCGACGCCGAGCAGCAGGTGCGGCGGCAGATGAAGCTGCTGGCCGAGGAGACCGAGCGCGCCAAGAAGGCCGAGACCCTGGCCAGCAAGCGGCTCGAGGACTTCAAGGCCAGCCGGGCGCGGGAGCTGGAGGCCAAGGGGGATCTGGCCCAGAGCTACGCGGACTTGCAAGAGGCCCTCAAGAAGGCGCAAAAAGAGGAAAAGCGCGCCAGCCGCGCTTGGGAAAAATCCCAGGAGGCCGAAAAGCGCGCCCGGCGGTCGGCGGAAAACGAACGGAAGGCCCGCCAGCGGCTGGAGGTGCTTTTGCGCAAGGAGCGCGAGGAGAACCGCCGGCTGCGCAAGATGAGGACCCGGATCTATCAGGCCCTGCCCGTGGGCATGCGGCCCCGGCCGCGCTGAGCACCGGTCGCGTTGAGCATCGGGCGCGCCGTGCCGCGGCCGCGCGGGCCCGCCGTTGCAATGATTGAGTACCGGCTGCGCGGGCCCGCCGCCGCAATGATTGAGTACCGGCCGCGCGGCGCCGCAGCCGCGCCGAGCCGAGCCGAGCTGAGCCGAGCCGAGCCGAGCCGAGTCGAGTCGAGCCGCGCCGAGCCGAGCCGAGCTGAGCTGAGCCGAGTCGAGCCGCGCCGAGCCGAGCCGAACCGAGCCGAGCCGAGCTGAGCTGAGCACTGGAGAAGCACATGAGCCTCGTCGACGAGCCCCGAGCAGCCCTCGGGGCGCACCAAACCGAGTGGTCCCAGGGGCGCCGTCCCGCCGCCCGGGGCGCCGCGTTGGCGCTGGGCTTCGCCCCTGCCCTCGCCCTCGCCCTCGCTGCGGCGAGCGCCGCGGGAGCGGGCCCCGCGGCCGCGAAGCCCGCCGGGGCGGGCCCCGCCGAGGCGGGCCCCGCGGCCGCGAAGCCCGCCGAGGCGGGCCCGCGATCCGCGACACCGGAGACCCCGGAGCTGTTCGAGCAGCAGCCCCAGGATCTCGAGCTCCCGCCTCGGGACGTGACCTACGAGGAGCAGACCCCGGAAAAGGACCAGGTGCGGGCCAACCAGCTCTTTCAAAAGGGCAACCGGCGGTTCGAAAAGCGCCAGCTCGACGACGCCATCCGGCTGTACCGCAAGGCCTACGAGATCTGGCCCCACCCCATCATCCTGTTCAACATGGCCATCAACCTGGGCTTTCTTTCCAACCCCCTGGGCGCCGCCAAGATGTTCCGCAAGGTGCTTTCCTACCGCAAGGGGCCCATCCACGAGGATCGCTACCGGGAGGCGGCCGAAAACTTCCGCACCCTCATGCGGCAGCTTTCCACCCTGCGGGTGGTGTGCAAGGAGCCAGGCGCCAAGGTGTTCGTGGACGGGAACCTGTTCGGCCGGGCGCCGCTGGACCGCACGGTGACCCTGACCCCCGGGCGCCACCTGGTGAGCGCCAAGCGAGAGGGTATGGTGCCCTACTCGGCTGAGCTCACGCTCAAGGCCGGCCACCATGGCCGCCTGGAGGTGCAGCTCAAGGCCTTCCAGGACGTGGTCAAGGAGCGGGTGGTGAAGCGCTACCACTGGTGGATCCCCGCCGCCGTCACGGCGGGGGCGGTGGTGGCCGTGGGCATCGGTGGGGGGCTGTGGAGCAGCGGGGTGAGCGAGATCGATACGCTGAAAATGGGCATGATGAGCGATTTTACGGCCGACGACAACGTCGACCAGCAGCCGGTGGGCCTGGACACCTCCCGCGAGAGCCGCGCCAAGGCCTGGCAGATCACCGGCCAGGTGTTCGTGGGGGTGGCGGTGGCGGCCACCGCGGCGGCCATCACGCTGTGGATCCTGCGTAAAAAGCGCGAGAAGTACACCGTCGAGGGCGCCCCCACCGTCGGCGGCGCCGGCGCCGGCGCGAGCTGGCGGTTCTAGGAGCGTCCCATGCAGCCTGCATCGAGTTCTACCGGAGTAACCGTTTTGGGGCCTCGTGGGACCGAAATTGAGCGAAACGCAGATCTGGCGTCTTTCCCTGCAGCGGCGCGAAGCGCGAGGATTGGGGGTGAGCCCCGAAAAACCGCGCTTTTTCGGGGCGAGGGGGGATGGGACATCCCCCCGGAACGTGTACCTACCACAAACGGATGCGCTCGCCTCGCGCGGCCGCTCGCCAGGGCGGTCACGGGTCCGGCTTTTTGGCGAGCGCCTCGTCTGGCCCTTGGCCTCGCGCTGCTTTGCGGGGCGATCGGGGGCGGGAGCTGCGCCCAGGACACCGGCGCCGAGAAGTGTGGCGACGGGTACTGTCCCGAGGGCTTCGACTGCCTGTACAACGAGCTCACCGAGCAGCACTCCTGCGCCGCCTCGAGCTGCGGCAACGGGATCCTCAACCCGGGGGAGGGCTGCGACGAGGGCGAGGAGAACTCGGACACCGCGCCCGACGCCTGCCGCCGCAACTGTACGCCGGCGGGATGTCTCGACGGGGTCGTGGACACCGGGGAGGAGTGCGACGACGCCACCGAGACCGCCGACTGCGACGCCAACTGCACCCTGGCCACCTGCGGGGACGGCTACCACAACGCGTTGGCGGGCGAGGAGTGCGACCACGGGTTCGACTCGGCGGCCTGCAACGGGGACTGCACCCTGCCGGCCTGCGGCGACGGCTACCTGAACCGCAACTACGAGCCCACGGCGGGCAACCCCGAGCAGTGTGACGACGGAAACCAGGACGCGGGGGACGGCTGCAGCCCGGACTGTCTGCTGGAGACCTGCGGCAACGGCATCGTGGACCCGCCCTGGGAGCAGTGCGACGAAGGGGAGGCGCTCAACTCCGATATCCTCCCGGACGCCTGCCGCACGGACTGCCGGCGGGCCTACTGCGGCGACGCCGTGATCGACAGCGGCGAGGAGTGCGACGACGACGCCACGGCCCTGGGCGACGGCTGCGACGACCAGTGCCGGGTGGAGCTCGGCTGGCGCTGCGACGGGGCGTCCCCCAGCGACTGCGAGGCGGTGTGCGGCGACGGGATCATCGTCGCGGTGGACGGCGAGGAGTGCGACGACGCCAACCGCGACGGCGGCGACGGGTGCAACCAGGACTGCGCCGTGGAGGCCCACTGGCAGTGCCAGGGCGCGCCGAGCGTCTGCGACGGCGTCTGCGGCGACGGCTTTTTACGCGGCGCCGAGCAGTGCGACGACGCCAGCCTCATCCCGGGCGACGGCTGCGACGAAAACTGTCGGGTGGAGCCCGGCTGGGCCTGCAGCGGCTCGGGGGCGGGCTCTTGCGACACGGTGTGCGGCGACGGCACGGCCCTCGGCGACGAGGAGTGCGACGACGGCAACACCACCAACCAGGACGACTGCCTCAACGACTGCGTGCTCAACGTCTGCGGCGACAACGTGCGCAACGTGGGCGTGGAGGCCTGCGACGACGGCAACACCGACAACGGCGACGGCTGCAGCGCCACTTGCAAGGAGGAGGCCTGCGGCGACGGCGTGGTGGACGTCACCGCCGGCGAGGAGTGCGATGACAACAACTTCGTGGACAGCGACTTCTGCCCGTCGGACGCCGGCGGCTGCAAGCACGCGGTGTGCGGCGACGGCATCGTGCGCACGGTGAGCGACGCCACCCGCCCCGCAGAGCAGTGCGACGATCGCAACAACGCCGACCACGACGGCTGCAGCGCCACCTGCGAGTTGGAGCCCGGCTGGAGCTGCGCGGGGTCCCCCACCGCGTGCGTTTCGCTGTGCGGCGACGGCCGGGTGGTGGGCGACGAGGGGTGCGACGACGGCGACACCGACGATGGCGACGGCTGCTCCGGAGCCTGCCTGGTGGAGCCGGGCTGGGATTGCAACGGGGTGCGGCCCACGGTGTGCACGCCCGTGTGCGGCGACGGCCTGGTGCTCGTGGGCCACGAGCAGTGCGACGACGGCGACGCCCAGGGCGGCGACGGCTGCTCGGCCGCCTGCGTGGTGGAGCCGGGCTACGCGTGCACGCACCCGACCCACCCCTCGGGCCCCCCCGGGCCGAGCACCTGCGCCACCGAGTGCGGCGACCTTTTGTTGGGGGGCGCCGAGCAGTGCGACGACGGCAACCTCACCGACGGGGACGGCTGCGACAGCGGTTGTCTGCTGGAGCCCGGGTGGACCTGTGACGGCACGTCCCTGGGCCACTGCGTGGAGAACTGCAGCGACGGTCTCATCGTAGGCAGCGAGCAGTGCGACGACGGCGACGGCAGCAGCGGCGACGGCTGCTCGGCCACCTGCCAGGTGGAGCCCGGGTGGAGCTGCGATGGGGCCGAGCCCACCACGTGCACCACCGACTGCGGCGATGGCGTCCGGGTGGGCCCCGAGCAGTGCGACGACGGCGCCAACCAAAACGGCGATGGCTGCTCGCAGGACTGCCAGGTGGAGACCGGCTGGATCTGCGACAACGCCGATCCCAGCCAGTGCGTTCCCGACTGCGGCGACGGGCGGATGATCGCGCCCGAGACCTGCGACGACGGCAACGACCAGTCGGGCGACGGCTGCGCCGCCGACTGCACCCTGGAGAGCGGCTGGAGCTGCACCGGGACCACCCCCACGGTGTGCGCTGCGGTCTGCGGCGACAGCCAGCGGGTGGGGCCCGAGACCTGCGACGACGGACAAACCCCACCGAGCGACGGCGACGGCTGCTCGGCCACCTGCCAGCAGGAGAGCGGTTGGAGCTGCACCGGCGTGGGGCCGGGCTCCTGCAGCACCGTGTGCGGCGACGGCCTCCTGGCGGGCGCCGAGGCCTGCGATGACGACAACGACCAAAATAGCGACGGTTGCTCCAGCGCGTGCCTCATCGAGACGGGCTGGAGCTGCGCCGGGACCCCGGTGAGCGTCTGTGAGGAGATCTGCGGCGACGGCCTGCAGGTGGGCACCGAGGGCTGCGACGACGGCGACCGGGACAACGGCGACGGCTGCTCGAGCGCGTGCGCGGTGGAGACGGGCTGGACGTGCACCGGCTCCAGCCCGAGTATTTGCTCCACGGACTGCGGCGACGGCATCCTGGCGGGCACCGAGGGCTGCGACGACGTCAACGACATCAGCGGCGACGGGTGCTCGAGCACCTGCGCCGTGGAGACGGGCTGGACCTGTACGGGCGCGGGCGCGGGCTCCTGCGAGCCGATCTGCGGCGACGGCGCGCTATATGGAGGCGAGCCCTGCGACGACGGCGACCTCGTCGACGGCAACGGCTGCTCGAGCAATTGCCTGGTGGAACCGGGCTGGGGCTGCACCGGGGCGGGCGCGGGCTCCTGTGATCCCATCTGCGGCGACGGGCTCATCCGCGGCGCGGAGGGCTGCGACGACGGCGACTCCCCCCCGAGCGGCGGCGACGGCTGCTCGGCCACCTGCCAGGTGGAAGCGGGCTGGGTCTGCCAGAGCGGCGAGCCCTCCCTGTGTCACGAGGACTGCGGCGACGGCGACATCGTGGGCAACGAGGTGTGTGACGACGGCGCGCAAAACGGCAGCTACGGCTACTGCGCGAGCGACTGCTCGGGCCTGGGGCCGTACTGCGGGGATGGGAACCTGGACGCCGGCGACGAGGAGTGTGACGATGAGGACTTCGGCGCGACCACCTGCCAGGATGTTGGACCCTCCTATGAGGATCAGGGCACCCTGGTGTGCACCGGCGGTTGTCTCATCGACGACAGCGGTTGCTACGAGTATTGCCAGAACACGAACCAGTGCGAGGACCCAACGGCGACCTGCGTGAGCAACCGCTGCCAGACCGGCGTGGCCGACACCTGCGGGGAGGCCCAGACCCTGTCGGCCGCCGGCCTCTACGACGGCAACACCGGCGGCCTGATCGACGACTACAGCGGCCACGGCTGCACCCACATCCCGCACACCGCCACCGCCGCCCCGGATCAGGTGTGGACCTTCACCCTGGATCCCAGCGAGGGCATCGGGCTGGAGCTCAGGCCCATGGACGGGTGGGACGCCCTGCTGTATCTCACCGCCGACTGCGCGACGCTGCCCGGGAGCTGTCTGGGCGGCTTCGATCGGGCCCTGGAGGTCGACGCCGGCGAGCGGCTCACCTGGGTCAACGCCACCGGAGCTACCCAGACCTACTACCTGATCGTCGATGGCGAGAGCGGCTCCGACGCGGGCACCTACGAGCTGGACGTGACCTTCTATTCCACGGTGGTGGAGCTGAGCCCAGCCTACCCGGTGGTGATCTCCGAGATCATGCCCGACCCGAGCGGGGATCAGGACCTGTGCCAGTGGCTCGAGCTGTACAACCCCGACTCCAGCGCCGCGGTGAATCTCGAAAACGCCACCCTGTGGGGCGAGAGCCTGAGCGCCCTCATCGACGCCCCGCTGCTGGTGGGCGCCCAGCAGTCGCTGCTGCTGGCCACCACGGGCGAGCCGTCACAAAACTGCGGGCTGCCGCCGGTGGACTGGCTGTACGCCACCGTGGACCTCGCCCAGGACGCGACCTACCTGCTGGAGGTGCGCGACGCCGGCGGCGCGACCCTCGACGCGGTCACCTACCTGCCCCAGACCTCGAGCTGGCCCTACGCCGACGGCTACGCCATGTCCCTGTGCGCCAACCACCTCGACGCGGTGGAAAACGACGACGCCACCCACTGGGCCGAGGCCGTCGACCCCTACGGCAGCGCCTCCAACCACGGCACCCCGGGGCAGACCAACACCGGGACCTGCAGCCCCTGAGGCATCGGCCCTGCTCCCTTCGCAGCTATGCTATTCGCACATGACATCCCAGAGCCGGGCGTCGGGGGCCTCGGCGTCTTCGAGGTCGGCGTCTTCGAGGTCGGCGTCTTCGAGGTCGGCGTCCGGCAGCCCCGCGTCCGGGCCCGCGTCGGCGCTCGGCGCCGCATCCGGGCCCGCGTCGTCGAGCTGGCCGGGAGAGGCCCGGGTGCAGGCCTGGATCGCCACGGTGCCCGCGGCCAGCCCCACCAGCCCGGCGAGCTGGGCCCAGCGTCGCAGCGTGTCGATCACCGCCATGCCGTCACCTCCGAGGTCGGCGTCCAGAGTCTCATGGTGTGCGCAGCCCCGTCAACGAAGACGCCGCCATTGCGAAACGCGTGGTGGGCCATGGCGCGCGTCGTGGCGCCGGCGCCGCAGGGTGCGCGGTGGTCCGTGCAAGGGCGGGCCGTGGCGTGGCGGGCTCAACGCGGCAGATCGCCTCGCCGGGCGCGCAGCGGACGGAGCAGGGAGCTCACGGCCCACCCCAGGCGCCGGGGCCGGCTTTGCGGGCGGCGCAGCCGGCGCAGCCGGTAGGCGCGGTAGAACTGCCGGTGGAAGGCGTGGTGGTTGTAGCGCTTGAACAGCTCGAGGTATAGCGGGTTTTCTGGTAGGTCCACCAGGGCGTCGATGTGGCGACGGACCTCGGGGAAGCTCACCGCCAGAGCCATGAGCCGCTGCAGGTTGACGATGCGGTGGCGGTCCCGGGGGCTGGGAAAGCGCAGGGGGGCCGGCTGGAAGTAGGAGGGGGACAGGCGCTCGAAGTCCCCGTGAAACAGCCCCTGGGCCCGGAGGCGGCGGGCGATCTCGGTGCCGGGGAACGGCTGCAGGAACATGGTCATGGCGTAGTCGGCCCGCGCCTCCACGTTGAGCGCCAGGGTCTGCTTGGCCATGGCATAGGTCTCGCCGGGCAGCCCCACCATGTTGAAGGTCATCACCCGGGCCCCGCGCTCCACGAAGGCCCGGCTCGCCGACACGATCTGCTCGGCGCTCATGCGGCGCTCGAGCACCTCGTTGCGGAGGTGATCGTTGCCCGACTCGAGGCCGATCCCCACCGACGTGCAGCCCGCCTCCACCAGCTCCCGTACCAGGTCCTCCTTGGCGCTGTTGGGGCGCACCTTGCAAAAGAAGGGCAGCCCCACGCGGCTTCGATACAGCGGCAGAAACTCCCGCAGCCAGCGCCGGTTCCCGGCGAGGTTCGAGTCCAGAAACCACACCAGGCGCAGGGGCCAGCGCTGGCGCACCGCCCCGATCTCGGCCACCACCTGCTCCGGGGCGCGGGTCCGGACCCGGGCGGCGCCCTGGCTGCGGGCTCGGTCGATCCACTCCCGGTTGAAGCAGTAGGTGCAGCGGTAGGGGCAGCCCCGGGTGGCCAGGAAGGTCTTGACCGGGTGGCGGGCCAGCCAGCGGTTGGCGTCGTAGTACAGGCCCCAGTCCGGCGAGGGCAGGGCGTCCAGGTCGGGCTCCGGTGGCCGGTCCGCACCGCACAGCAGGTCCGGCTCCCCGGCTCCGTTGCCGGCGTCGTCTCCCGGTCTCCGAGGCCGCTTGTGGCGCCAGCCGGCGACCCCGTGCGCCGGGGGTGCCATGTCCTCGGCGTAGGCCTCCAGGTAGGCGGGCAGGGCGGTCTCCCCTTCGCCCACGCAGATGGCGTCCACGCCCGGGGTGTGGATGAAGTCCTCGAAGTAGGTGGGGTGGGGACCGCCGAAGACGCAGTGGACGTCGAAGCGTGCCTTGAGGGTGCGCGCCCAGGCCACGAACATCCGGTGCAGCCCGGTGGTGACGCTGTAGCCGGCCAGGTCGGTGGGCCGCTCGGCGAATCGATCGGCGGCCTCCGCGGCGTTTTCGGCCAGCACCAGGCGGCACGGGTAGCCCTGCCGCTGCAGCACCGCAGACAGGTACATGTAGGCGAAGCTCAGCCCTTCGCGGGAGCGCAGGCCGAACAGCGTGATGGAGGGTCGGCGGGTGGCCATGACAATCGGTGCTCCTGGGAAGGCGGACCTTCGGGAAGCGAGACGTTCGGGAAGCGAAACCTCCAACCGGGCCGACCCGCATCGCGACGCTCAGGTAGCCTCCTGCCCGACCATCCTATCCCAGGAGGGTCTCTGTTCGCACCTGGCGCGCCGCATCGACCTGCGCTTGTGCTACGGTGGAGCCGCCTCGCCGCCCAGGACCCCCGACCCGCTCCGGGAGGCAGTCCGGTCGCGGCGTAGGCAGTCCGGTCGCGGCGTAG
>CAYFWA010000162.1:0-10923 GCA_964346625.1 uncultured Myxococcales bacterium | reverse complement strand
GTGTACCGTGTCCACGGCGAACCGGACGGTGCCGTGGGTCAGCCAGAAGCTGTGGAGCCAGCCCTCCTGGAGCGGCAACATGTGCTGCGGGCCGGCGACCCTGGCCATGGTGGAGGCGGCGGTGGATGGGGGCAGCGCCAGCGAGGCCGACCTCCGCGCCATGATCGACTGGATGGCGAGCCAGCTGCCCAGTTGGTCAAAGAATGGCTACCAGTGCAGCGGCACCGACTCTGACGAGATGCTGCAGGTGCTGCGGAACCGGCTGGGCCTCGAGGCGCAGACCATCACCACCGACTGGTGCAGCCTGGTCAGCTACCTCGACGGCAACCACATCGTGATCTTTCACGGCGACTCCCAGGGCAGCAACAGCAGCCAGACCTTCCTGCCGGGGAGCTCCCACTGGCTGGTGCTCGAGCGAGTGGACGGCAACACCACGTACGTGAATGACCCGGGGCGCTCGGCGGCGTCCCAGGGTAACAGCCGCGCCTTCACCACCGCCAGCGTGCGGCAGCGTGTTCACCAAGATTTGCCCCTGACCTGAAACTTCACCAGCCGACCGCGCCCTCGCTTGTCCCCCGGCCCGCCCGGCCACCCGCTCCCTTGGCAATACACCCCGTATGGCCGGCGGTCGCACAAAGCCGCGGCGAACCGAGGTCCTGCGCGATCATCACGGCCTCTGGTGAACCATCCGGGCTGGTCTCGGCACCGCCGCGACGGCGGATCGTACAGGGGGAAGCCCGGCAGGCAGCGCTCGGCTTGGGTGCTGTGCCTTGGTGCTGTGCCTTGGCGCGGTGCCACTGGTTGGCCGCCTGCGTCGAGGCCCGTACGGCACCGAGGGCCCTCGTCCCGTCTCTACTCGAGCCACCTCACAGCGGCGGCCTTTGCGAGGCTTCCGCTGTGAGGTGACAAACCGGCGTGGCAACCAGCGCGTGTCCTGGAGATTGCGCCGAGGGTCGGCACCCAGCGCGGGCGAGTTCCAGGTCAGCCCCTCCCCCGGGTCGCCTGTGCCACCGCTCGGCGCAGGCGGCCGCCCCGCCTCACTCCTTGGCTCCGTTCTGCTCCGACTCCTGCTGATCAGCCTCCGACGCTTCCACCAGCTCCTGGAAGAGCCCGGGCTCGGTGGCCAGCTCCCCGGGCGGGCCCGTCTGGACGAACCGGCCGCCGTCGAGCACGCAAATCTCGTCGCTGATGTCCTGGATGAACTCGATGTTGTGGTCGATGAGCAGAATCGTGGTGTCGGCGAAGGCCTCCTTGAGCACCTTGGCCAGGCGCTTGCGGCCCAGGGCGTCGATGCCCGTGGTGGGCTCGTCGAGCAGCAGCACCCGAGGCTCGAGCAGCAGCGCCCGGGTCACGGCCAGGATCCGGCGCTGCCCCCCGGACAGCCCCTCGCCCACGGCCCGCGGCAGCACGTAGTCCAGCGCGCTCACGCCTGGCGGCGCGTTCTTTTCGAGCACGTCCCAGATGCCGCTCTTTCGACAGACGGCCTCGATCTCGGCGTCGGTGGCGTCGGCCTTGGCTAGCCGCATGTTGGCCCGGATGGTGTCCTGGATGAACAGCGGAAACTGCGACACCTTCACCACATTTTCCCGCAGGCTGCGCAGGGTCACGTCCCGCACGTCCTGCCCGCCGAGCGTCACCGCGCCCTTGAGGGGATCGCGCAGGCGCTGCACCAGGTTCATCACCGTGGACTTGCCGCCGCCGGAGCGGGCCACGATGGCGGTGGTCTTGCCCGGGGCGAAGCGGTGGCTCAACCCGTTGATCACCATGGGCCCGTGGTCGGTGTAGGCGAACTGGATCTCCTCCAGGGCCACCGCGGGATCGTCCCCGGACAGGTCCCTGGCGCCGGGCTTCTCGTGGATCTCCGGCTCCGCCTCCAGGATCTCGATGACGTTGGAGACCTGGGGCCAGGCGGTGTTGAGCCCCAGGTAGAACTGCAGCAGCTGCTGAATGGGCTGCAGGGCCAGGGGCACGAAGGCGATGATGCCCACGATGGCGCCGGCCGACGCCGGGTTCTCCGACTTCAGGGCGTAGAATACGCCGTAGAGCAGAAACAGCGTCACCAGCCCGGTCTCCACCGTGTCGTCGAACTGGGAGGCCACCTCGTTGCGCAGCCCGGCCTTGACCTTGGTATTGATCACGCGCTTGATGCGCGTGCCGAAGGCCTCGGAGCGCTGCTGGTTGGCGTTCATGAGCTGCACCTCCAGCGGCATGGTGCCGGAGTTGGTGAACTCGTTGGCCAGGTCCACCTCGGCGTCGCGCACCTCCTCGAAGGCGGTGCGCACCTTCTTGGACAGCCAGTAGCCGCGAAGGGGAAGAGCAACAGGGTGGCGAGCATGATGATCTGCATCCACACCGGCGTGTCGCCTACCATGCGCAGGTGGTGCGACAGGAAGATCACCGCCGTGACGAAGCCAAACAGCTGCAGCACCGGGAAGGACATCAGGTCCCGCAGGAGCATCTGGGCGCCGTTGGCGTAGCGCGTGATCACCAGGGTGGTCTCGCCCAGGTCGTGCTTGCCGTGGTAGCTTGGGCCCAGCTTCAGCATCCGGTCGTGCAGGCGCTGCTGGAGCCGGCCGATCATCAGGTTGTCGGTCCACACGTTGAGCAGCTTGTCGGTGAGCCTCAAGATGATGAAGGCCACTGACACCACGGCGAACAGGATCGCCACCACCTTGAGATCGGACGGCACCAGGGCCTGCAAAAATCCCCCGCCCCCTCCGCCGGCTCCCGCGGGCGCGCTGCCCCCCATGGACTGGGCCGCCAGCATGGCCACCGCCGTGGCCAGCACATCGACCGCTACGCCCTCGACCTCGGTCGGGTGATCGCGTTAGCGGAACAGGGCGCCGCGCCCAACGACATCCGCATCATCTGCGAGCTGTCCGAGACCGCCGTCGCGTGCTACCTGCGGCTGTATGCCGAGCACAACACCGACTCCTTCACGATCTACCCGCTGGGCTTCGTGCCCTACGGGCGGCAGCGTCTGCCTCGGCTTCGGTCGGAGCTCGAGTCGGCCCCGTCGCTGCTGGCGGTTAACGACCAGTCGGATGCCGAGGTGGCGCGGTGGCCGGACGGGGCGGATCCGGACGGGGTGGAGCCGGGCTGGGCGAGCACGCAGTGGCGGCAGATCGGTCGGTGGGGGTGTCGGGAGGCCCCTCGGAACCCCGCCCCCGGGACCGCTCGGGATGGGACTCCCACCACCGGCGGTGGTGGTCCCGGGCGAAGGCCTCGGCGATGCGGCCCGAGGTCATGGAGCGCAGCGCGGGGCGCTCCTCCTGCAGCAGGAGCGCCATGGTGATGTGGAGCACCAGGAACACGAGCACCGCCGCCGCGGCCGCGAAGTGCAGCGGAATGGACCACTGGATCCACGCGCCGCTGTCGGGCAAAAAGGCCATCACCAGCCCCGTGACCACGAGCAGGGGCGTCGCCACGGCCACGGTCAGCCCGAAGAGCTTCTGGCCGGCGTTGTAGCGGCCCTGGGGGGGCAGCGGCGCGGGCCGTCGGCGGAACAGGTTTCCGACGCGGGCGGGTAGCCAGGCCCAGTCGTCGCGCCGCACCCGCAGCGAGCGGAGGAAGGGCAGCAGCAAGGTGCGGAAGGCCACGACGCCGTGCAGAAGCAGCAACCCGCCCCAGACCACGCCCACCACGATGTGGACCCGCAGCAGGGTCGCGTGGCTGCCAAACAGGCTCACCGTGGGCAGGTACAGGAACGGGGGCAGCACCCGGAAGTGGCTGCGCCCCAGCAGCGCGAGGCCGGTCCAAACGAGGAGCAGCCAGGCCAGCGCGTTGCCCCAATGGAGCAGGATGGCCGGCACGCCCCGGCGCAGCAGGGTCGGCTCACCGGCACGCTCCGCAGGCCGCGGCCGCGGGGCCGGGAGGCGTCGCGCCTGCTGAAGCACCGCCGCGGTCGCCCCCAGCAGGGCCACGCCCAGGGCGCTCAGAAAGGCGGGACGCACCGCCGAGCGGAGCACCCGCCCGGGGAGCGGCGGATCCAGGCGGGAGGGATCCGGGGGCGCCGCGGCGGCGATCCGATCCAGGGCCGCCTTGCGGCCGCTGTAGAACACCCGGGGCGCGGTGGACACCGCGCGGGTCTCCCGCCGACGCACCGGCTTCTTCAGAAACGCGCGGGCCAGGTCCCCGCGTCGATCCTCCAGGTCCCCGAACACCCGCGCCCCCGCGGGACAGGCCCGCACGCAGGCCGGCTGGAGCCCCGCGTCCACCAGCGGCGCGCAGAAGTCGCACTTCTCCACGACTCCGCGCTCCGGGTGGAGCGTGCGCGCGTCGAAGGGGCACGCGCGCACGCAGTAGCCACAGCCGATGCAGGCCCGGGCGTCCACGCGAATGCGTCCCCGGCGGTCCCGGAAGGTGGCTCCCGTGGGGCAGGCCTTCAAGCAGCTCGCCTTGCCGCAGTGCTGGCACAGCCCCACGTCGTGGGTGAACACGGGGGGCGAGGTCCCGGCCACGGGAGGAAGCGGCCGGACCCAGTTTCGCGCGACCTCGAGGGGGAGCTGCCACTCCTCCTGGCAGGCGAGCACGCAGGCGCCGCACCCGAGACACCGGTTCATGTCGATGAGCATGGCCTGCCGACTCATCAGCAGCTGTCCTCCGGCTTTACCTGGAACAGATCGTCGTCGCCGGGCGCGGCGCGTCGGCGGGGCGCCGGCCGAGCGGGCTCAGGCGCGGGCCGGGGCGTCGGGCGGGGAGCGCTGCGGCGAGGCGGCGCCGAGCGGGGCACGGCGGGGTCGGGGGCCGGATGTTCCGGAAGCGGGCTGGAGCCTTCGGGCGGTTTCGCCAGGGGGGCACGCTCCCGCGCGGCCTCCTTCGGCATGCCCCGGATCGGCCGCCCCCGGCGATCCACGAGCTGAACCTGGTTCACCCGAAACCCGGTGGCGCCGGTGGGGGGATCCACCGCGAACCGCGACGTGAGCACGTTGTCCGAGATTCCCTTCCCGTGGGCGCACCGCAGGGCCGGCGACCGGCTGCCGAAGCCGTGCTCCATGTACACCACGTCCGTGCGGATGGCCGGTGTCACGAGCACCTGGATGGGCCCCGTGCGGTACCCGTCCTGGTTCTGGACGTACACCCGGGCGCCCTGCCGCAATCCCTTGGCCCGCGCCACGGCCTCGTTCAGCCACAGCGAGGGCTCGGGATCGTGATGAAGCAGCCGCGGGTTGTTCTGGGTGCGGGCGAAGCTGTGGTAGGGGCTCCGTCCCGACACGAGCCGGAACCAACCCGCCTTGGGGGACGCCACGGGCTCGAAGCGGGGCACCGGATCGTAGCCCTTGCGCTTCAAAGTCGGGGAGTAGAGCTCGATGCGCCCCGAGGGCGTGCGGAAGCGCGCCTGCTGCCCGGGCGCGAGGAAGGGCGTCTGCTCCGGGAGCCGGTGGATCCCCTGGCGGGCGAGCTCGGCGCAGGTCAACCCGAGGGGCGCCAACCGCGCGTCCAGGTACCCCGTGACGCCGGCGTGGGTGAAGCAGTCCCTGTGCCCCAGCCGGTGGGCGAGCTGCTGGACGATCCAGTAGGGCCCGCGCGCCTCCCCGGCCGGCGGCACCACGGGCTGTCGCAGCGCCACGAAGGGGAACGGGTGGTCCTTGACCGCGTACACGTCGTCGTAGCGCTCCAGGTAGCTGGCCTCCGGCAAGATGAGGTCGGCCCACCGCGCCCCCTCGGTGGGGAGGACGTCCACCATGGTGATGAAGTCCACCTGCCGCAGGGCCTGGCGGGTCTGCGCGAAGGCCGGGATGGACTGCTCCGGGTTCACGGCGTAGAGCACCCACTGGTGGATGCGCCGCTTGGGCCCGACGCTCGCCGCCACGATCTCCTGCGCCGCCACGCCGTGGTGGGTGAAGGCGTGCTTGCCGGTGCCGACGCTCGGCGCCATGTCGCCGTGGGGCTTGGGGCTGGCGGGCGGCCCCAGCGGGATCCGGCTCCGGAGGTAGTAGCCCCCGGGCCGCCCCCAGGCGCCCAGCAGCGCCGTGAGGATGGCCATGGCCCGGGCCCGCTGGGTGTCGTTGCCGTACCAGGCGCTGAACCGGCCGCAGTGGATGAGCACGGCCGGCTTCCGCCGCCCCATCTCCCGCGCCTCCGCCACGATGGCCGCCTCGTCGAGCTGGGTGACCCCGGCAGCCCAGGCCGGCGTGTAGGGCGCCATCTCACGCCGGAGCTCGTCGAGCCCCGTGGTGTAGCGCGCCACGTAGTCCCGGTCGTATTTCCCCTCCTTGAGCAGGACGTGAATCCACGCTAGGAGGAGCGCCGTGTCCGTGCCCGGCCGGATGGGGAGCCACCGGTGCGCGCGGGACGCCACCACCGACATCCGGGGATCGGCCACCACGAGGCGGGCCCCGGCGTCGAGCGCGTCGGCGAGCTCGGCCACCTGGCCGGTCTGCACGTTTTCGCCGATGTGACACCCCAGTAGCACGATCATCCGGCTGCGCGCCATGTCATGCCGCGCCGGCGATCCCGGTCCGTGGCCAAAGGTGAGCTGAAACCCCACGTCCCGCGGGCCACGGCACTGCCCCACCGACGGCGCGGTGCGGTTCGGGTTGCCCAGGTGGTGCATGAACCCGTTGATGAACCGGGAGGAGAGCCCATGGGAGAAGAGCCCGATGGAGCCGGCCCCGTGGGCCTTGATGGTGGCGTCCGTCTTCTCGGCCCACAGGTCCAGCGCCTGTTCCCAGGAGATGCGCTTCCACCGACCCTCGCCGCGCTTGCCCACCCGGAGGAGCGGATGGCGGAGACGATCCGGATCCTCCAGCTGCCGCCAGCCCGCCGTGCCGCGCGCACAGAGCCGCCCCCGGCTCCGCGGGTGATCCGGGTTCCCTTCCACCCGGACGACGCGACCGTCCTTGACCTTGGCCAGGATGCCGCACCGCCAGAAGCAGAGGTCGCAGAGGCTCGGGACCTCGGCCGCCAACAACTCCCCGACCCGCACCGGCCGGCGGAGCTCGGACGCGGCGGCGCCAGTCAGGGGACGCACCAGGCCCGGTGCCCCTGCGCTGACGCCGAGCACCTTCAACGCCGTACGTCGATTCATGGAATCGTGCTCTTCCATCGCCGGGTGCCGACCGAAGCTCAGTTGCAGGTGCCGTCCGGAATCGACGACTTGGAGGAGAGCTTCTTCTCGCACCCCTTCTGTCCCGGGTTGTGCTTGCAGTACTGCTGCTTGATGCGCTCCGGTGGGATGCCGTAAAAGACGTAGCGGTTGTTCGCCAGCCAGGTCGGGCTGGAGCCGATGTCGAGCTTCTTTGCGAGCTTCATATCCGCCCGCAGGAGCGCCTTGCCCTCCTCGCCGCTCGCACAGGTCTCGATGACCTTGGCGTCGATCCCGGTCTTCTTGCCGGTGCAGGCCTTCCAGTTCTTGTCCCGGATCTTTCGGTTCCGGCACCAGATGTAGTCCATGTACTTGTAGCGCTTCGGGTAGTGCTTGATGGCGCACAGCTCGCGGATGTTCTCGTCCACCTCGGCCTGGCCGTGGAGCGACTTGAACCCGCTGCCCCGAGCGCTGACGATGAAGTGGATCCGGAAGTCGATCTTCCGATCGAAGGCCGCGAGCACCTCCGACATGCTGTCCAGCGCGCGGGTCCCGTAGGAGCACTGGGACATGACGAACACCTCGAGACGTTTCTTGATCTCGGGGCGGCAGACCACCGCGTCCTTGCACGAGGGATCGGCGCAGTCCATCTTGCCGTTCCCGGTGTCGTCCTTCTGGTTGTCGCAGATCTCGGCCCGCGGATCGTGCTTGGCGCGCACCTTGAGCTTGTTCATGTGTCCCTTGGGCGTGGGCTCGAGGTACCGCCGCATCTTGTCGAACCGCGGGTGCTGCTCCACGCTTTCGGTGAACAAGTAGGCGGGCAGATGGGTGAGCCCCTCCCGGGCGAACAGCTTGCGCGCCTCCGCATGGGACCAGTCACGCTGGACCACGCGCACGCCCGGCAGAATGCGCCGGAGCTTCCGCGAGGTCCCCCCGGTCCGGCAATGCCGGGCCTTGCAGCGCTTGTCGGTCAACACGTATAGGGTCACCTTCGCGGCATCGGACCGTCGGGGGCCCGCCCGGCGCGGGGGAGCCCGGCGGCTGTCTCCCACGGTCGCCATGGGCTCCACGGTCTCGGTTTTTCCGGGCTTCGCCTCGGACGCCTTCCCCTGACCACACCCCGCAACAAAGCCCGGCACCGACAGAGCCAGCACCAACATCAGGCCAATCAGCATGCGGAATCGTTTCACGGTACACCTCGTTCGAAACGGGCGGGACCCTTTGCGAATCCTGTGCCAAAGCGAGCCATCGGATGACATCTTCTAACAATATGGATTTACAGGCTTTTTAAATCAAAACACCGAGAGCCAAACGCTCCGCTTGAACAGTTGGAACACTTCAAACGTTTCAACTGTTCCTACTGGTCCAACTGTTCTAAGATGACGCGGGGAGTCCGGGACGCGGGAAACCCGCAGCGGGGTCGGGGAGAGCCCGGGGCGGTGGAGGAGGGACCACCAGCTCCGGCCGAAGTAGGACTCGAGTCGGTCGGTGCAGAGATCGATCATCTCCGGCGGGACGCAGAAAGTCAGCCGCAGATGCCCCTCGCCGGTGGTGCCGAAGTCGCTGCCGGCGTGGTGGAGACGCGCGCCTGATGGAGCAGCGTCCGACACAAGGCCGCCGAGTCCCGCCCCTCGGCAACGAGGATCCGCGGGAACATCAGGTAGGACCCCTGGGGGACCTGGTAGGAGAACACGTCCGGGAGACGGTCGAAACGCGCGCACATCCGGTTGCGCGCGGCCTCGTACTCGACCCGAAACTCCTCGATGCAGTCCGGCCGTCGCCCCGGATCCGGAGCGCTGCCGCGGCGACGTCAGCGACCGGTTCAGCGGCGACGGGGATACTTGCGGTTACAGCGGCGCGTCCACTGCGCCCGGGACCCGATGGCCGGAAGCGTCGTCGTGAAGCTGAAAAACGACGCCGCCAGGGAGTACCGTTTGCCGGATCGGTGACGCAGGAAGGCCCACACCACGTCGCCCTTGGACAGGCTGCGCGGCTGAGGGCGGTTCGACGGGCCGGTCATCCGGGGGCACAGCTGGCTCAACCCGTAGGAGAACCGGATCCGTCGGCCCGGCCTCAGCCCGCTGCCGGTCTTGCGGACCTTCAGCACCACCGCGTCCACCGTGAGGGTGGCGCGGCGCCACACGCGACCCCGGTACTTGCTGCTGCGGGCGCACCAGGTCACGCGCCGGTTCACCCGGACCACCCGGATCCGGATGCGCTCGGGAGCGCGGGCCTGCGCCAGACAAGCGCCGTGCTTTTCGGATTGCACCAAGGAGGGCGGCAGAACTCCCAGCCACGAAGGGGAGGCCAAGGCCGCAATCACCAGTCCACTAATTACCATGATGTAGCACCTTTGCTCGAGATTCGACGGCTTCGATTCTACCCGGTATGGTACCACAGTGGGGGAGCAACGCAGACCGGGCCCCGCGGGGTCTGCTGCCAGGAGAGCGCCGTGAGCCAGACGACCCGAGCCGCGATGGAAACCGCCAACGACGAACGGCTGATCCGGGGCTTCCGCGTCGATCTCGTTCAGCCGGGGTGTCACCCGGGCTCCGGCGCCTTCGGCGCGCGGGTCCAGGTGAAGGTGGACCTCCGCCCGGTGTTCCCCTATCTCCACGCCCTGTGGGAAAACGCCAACCACGACCCCCGCAGCGAGGTGGTGCTCGGGGCGAACGCCCACCAGCGCTACGCCCTGCGGCCCACGGAGATCCGCATCGGGCGGGTGGAGGACTCCGCAGACGCCCACGCCCAGGCCGCCCGGGTCGTAGAGCAGATCAACACCGTGTGGCGCGATCGGGCGTCCATCACGCCGCGCACCACGGTGAAGCGTGTCCCCGCCGCCCTGGAGATCTTCCGGCTGCTTCCCCAGACCAACTGCCGGGAGTGCGGCCGCCCCACCTGCCTCGCCTTTGCCAACGGCCTCCGGCAGGGCGACGTCTCCGTGGAGGACTGCCCACCGTTGAGGACCCCCGAGGGGGTGGCCGCCCGCGAGCAGCTCCTCGGCCTGTTTGAAAAAGAGCGACCATGAAGATGCGAATCCTGTCCGTGATGGCGGCCGCGTTCCTGCTAGGCGGCTTCGCCGCCACGTGTGGCGACGACGATTCCTGCGACAACCCGCGCCCGACGGAATGACCTGCCAACAGCCGAACGGTGCGTGCGAGGCGCTGTCCTGCGTCGACGGCGAGTGACAGTGCACCGACGACGCCACCGAGGTGGCGTTGATTCCGGCCAACTGCGCGAACCTATAAAAGTTCTGTCTCCTTCGGCGGTTAAGAGTTCCCGAGCCGGGCGCCGACGCCGGGGGCGTCGACTTGTGTTTCCTCCAGGGCTGGAGTACTGAAAAAAGAAGCGCGTAGGAGTGATCCATGTCCATGTCCATCAAGCACAGACGCGTGGTGGTTGCGGTCGCCGTGGTGGCCGTGCTCGGGAGCCTTCCGGGCGCAGGCGCGGCCGCGCCTCGCGGCGTGAGGCTGTCGTACACCCGCAGCGCAGGGGTCGCCGAGCACGTCACCGTGTCCTGGAACACCGACGACGCCTGCGACGGGGAGGTGCGCTACGGCCTGGCGCGGGATGCGTTGGACCTCGTGGCCGTCGCGTCCACGCAGGCCTCGCCGATCCCCGAGGTGGGCTACCAGCACGAGGCCCGGATCGAGGGGCTCACCCTGCAGACGCGCTACTACTACCAGGTGGTCAGCCCGACTTGCGGCGACAGCGACATCTTCTCGTTCCGCACCGGGGCCGACGATCCCTGTGTCCCCTTCACCTTCGTGGCGGGCGGAGACACGCGCTCCGTGGGCGACACGGGCGCGAGCGAGTTCTTCGGGCTATATCCGGATCTCTCACCACGATAATGACCCGTTTTTTCGAGAGAAACGGGGTTACGAGCCGAATCTAGC
>CAYFWA010000161.1:8925-10943 GCA_964346625.1 uncultured Myxococcales bacterium | reverse complement strand
TCGGCGCGCGGATCATGGAATCGGCGCGCGGATCAGTGCACGATGGTCTCGCCTCCCTGCTCGAGGGGGGTGATCTCACCGAAGCGCTCCTCGTACTTGTCGAGGTTCTGCTCGAGGGTCTTGAGGATTCGCTTCATGTGCTTGGGGCTCACGATGACCCGCGAGACGACCCGCGCCCGGGGCGGGCCGGGCAGGACGTAGGCGAAGTCCATCACGAACTCGTTTTCGTTGTGGTTGACCAGCATGAGGTTGGAGTATCGCCCCATGGCCGTCTGGTCATCGAGCTGGACCTGCATCTGGGCTTGGCCCTTGGGGCCTTGGTTGGGATCGCTCATGACGGTGGTCTCCTAGGTTCGGGGTGGCTCGGCACGAGACGCGGTGGCGCTGGCCCGGGGCGGCGTGGCGTGTCCCGGAGGCCGCCCCCAGGGCCGGCGCCCAGGACTACGGGCTCCAGATTCCCACGCCGTCGGCCTGTGCCTGGCTCTGGATCTGGAGGTACTCGGTTTTTCTTACGAAGCTCGTTTGATCGTACACGCGGGCCAGCCCCGCTTCGAGCAGCAGGGCGTTGAGATCGTGCTGCTCGGGGGTGCGAATGTAAGCGAGCATACGGTCGTAAATGTCGAAGCAGGTATCAGGGAACGGGATCTCGCCACAACGATCGTCGTCGAACTCCAGCCCGACGGTGTAGGCGGGCGGGGCGTGATCGATGGTGAAGTGGTGGGCCTCGTCGGCGTAGGCCTCGGGAGGAGGACCCAGCTCGGGCGTGTCGACCCCCATCAAGCGGATTCGCAGATCACGGCCCAGAAACTCGACCTTCAGGGTGTCCCCGTCCACCACCCGCAGCACCCGGGCGGGGAATGGAAAATCGGGAGCCTCGGCGTCGGGTGCCGCGTCGGCAAGGCCTGCGTCTTCGGCCGGATCCGCCGGCGCGGAGCAGGCCGTGAGCCCAGGAGCCGCCCCCGCCGCGCCCAGGAGAGCGATGAAGAGGAAGGAGATCCGGGGGGTGCCGTGTACCGCTTTTCCTGGTATCGCAGTTGTCATCATGCCGGGGTTTCATCATAACGCAGCCTCTGGCCCGTGCCCACGCTTGTTCTGGGCGTGAACTTGTGGTAGGTGCCAACCCGTGACGAACTCAGCCTCAGCCAACGGTTTGCCGCGACACGTGGCGATCATCATGGACGGCAACGGCCGCTGGGCCCAGGGTCGGGGCTTGCCTCGCACCGAGGGGCACCGGCAGGGCGCCGACTCGGTACGTCGGATCACCCGCTCCTGTCGGCGGCTCGGCATCCAGGCGCTCACCCTGTACGCCTTCAGCGAGCAGAACTGGAACCGCCCCGTGGAGGAGGTGGAGGCGCTGATGGAGCTGCTGCGCCAGTACCTGCTCGACGAGCGCAGCGAGATCCTCGAAAACGACATCCGCCTCACCACCATCGGGGATACCGACCATCTGCCGGACCACGTGCGCGAGCCCCTCGACGAGCTGATCGAGGCGTCGGCGGGCAACCAGTCCATGATCCTGTGTCTGGCCCTCAGCTACGGCGGCCGCGAGGAGTTCATCGCCGCGGTGCGCTCGCTGGCGGATGCCGTGCAGGCCGGACAGCTCGAGCCCTCGGCGGTGAGCGAGGAGCTGGTGGGCCAGCACCTGTGGTCCGCGCACCTCCCGCCGCTGGACCTGCTCATCCGCACCAGCGGGGAGCAGCGGCTGTCGAACTTCCTGCTCTGGCACGCGGCCTACGCGGAGCTGTACTTCTCACCGACGCTCTGGCCCGACTTCGACGAATCCCACCTGCGCGAGGCGCTGGAGGCCTTTCGGCTCCGCGAGCGCCGCTTTGGTCGGACCCGCGAGCAGATGGAGACCGCCTACGCGCAGGCCAATGACTGAGATCACCGAATCGGGACGCGGTTGAGGGGGCGCACGGGCAATGACTGAGATCACCGAATCGGGACGCGGCTGAGGGGGCGCACGGGCCAATGACTGAGATCACCGAATCGGGACGCGGCTGAGGGGGCGCACGGGC
>CAYFWA010000161.1:2981-8825 GCA_964346625.1 uncultured Myxococcales bacterium | reverse complement strand
GGACCGCGTGGACGCCCTGATGTACGTCTCCGCCTACTTCGTGGTCTACGCGACCGTCGTCTTCGGGCGGTGAGGAGACCGTCCCGCACCGGGGGCGCGGAGGCCACGGCGCCCGCGCCGGACCCCGCGATTCCGGCGCCCGCGCCGGACCCCGCGATCCCGGCGTCCGCGCCGGATCCCGTGATCCCGGCGCCCGATCCGGTTCCGGTGATCCTGCTGGGCAGCACGGGGGCCCTCGGCGCCATGGTGCTCGAGGAGCTGCTGGCCCACCCCCGGCGATTTCGGGTGGTGGCGCTCGCGGCGGGCGTCCAGGCCAGCCGGCTCGCGGAGCAGGCGCGCCGGTGTCGCGATGGAACGGGCCACCGCCCCGCGCTGGCGGTGGCCGACCCGGAGGCCGCCGCCGCGGCGCGGGGCGCTCTGGCGGATCTGGCGTCGGACCCTCCGCGAGTCGGCCCCGGGGCGCCCGAGGATCTGCTGCAGCGATGCCCCGCGGGGTGGGTGGTGTGCGCCGTGGGTGGGCTCGCGGCCTGGGACCCGGTCTGGGCGGCCGCCCGCCAGGGGCGACGAATGGTGGTGGCCAGCAAGGAGGTGCTGGCGTTGGCCGGCGGGGCGCTGGCGCGGCTCGCCGCCGCGCAGGGGGGCGAGCTCCTCGTGCTCGACAGCGAGCTCACCGCGGCCCAGCGGCTGCGGCGTGAGCATGGCGCGGGAGACATCCAGCGCCTGGTGTTGCCCGCCAGCGGGGGGCCTTTTCTCGACTGCGACGCCCGCCGGCTGGCCGCGGTCACCCCGGCCGAGGCCTGCCGACACCCGGTGTGGCCCATGGGGCCCAAGATCTCGGTGGACTCGGCCACGGGGGTGAACAAGTCCCTGGAGGTGGTGGTGGCCCATGCGCTCTTCGGGCTGCCGCCCGTGCGCCTCGAGGTGGCCTTGCACCCGGCGGCCCGGATCCACGCGGTGATGGAGGGCCCGCGCGGACGGCTGGCCCTGGAGGCGCCCCCCGATATGCGCACGGCCGTGCGCCAGGTGCTCGGGTTGCCGACGCCCGAGGTGCGGGTGGGAGCACCGCCGGCGGACGCGGCGCTGGAGCCCCTGGTCGAGGCGCAATTTCCCGGGGCGGCCCTGGGCCACGCGGCCCTCGCGCGGGGTCCGGCCGCGGTGGCCGCCCTGGTGGGCACAAACGAGGCGCTGGTGGCGGCTTTCCTCGGCCAGCATCTGCCCTTCGATCAGATCGTCGTGCGGCTCGGCCGGGCCCTGGCCGGGGCCCCCCCCGAGCCCCGGCCACCCGAGCAGATGCTGCGGCTCGCGCAGCGAGCTTGCCGGGCGACGGCGCAGCCGTTGCTCCCGCCTTCACACCCCCTCCGATCTATGCTTAAATAGCCGGTCATGAGCGCAACCTCCCAGAATCCGAAGTCCATCCTGGTGGCGGACCACCGCGGGCCCGAGCGGTCGGTCCTGGAGGCAATCCTCAAGCGGCTCGGGTACCGGGTTCTGGCGGTGGAGACCGCCGACGTCATGCACAAGACGCTCGACGAGGAGTCGGTGGATCTGGTGGTCTTCGACTCCACGCTGGCCGGGGAGCAGGCCGACGACGTCGCGCGCAACCTCAGCCGTCCGGATCGACGGGTGATCCTGGTGGACGCTCAGAAGCGCGTGGAGCGCGACATGATCGGGTTCATCGATCTCACCGAGGACGCCTTCCGGGGCATCGGGGTGCGGGTGCCCGAGATCGTGTTCCTGGTCAACGACCTGCTCTACGCGCGCAGCGGGATCCCCCGGCGCAAGCGACGGGTCTACGGTGGATACCCCGCGCACTTCGAGCACGAAGGCGAGACGGTGCAGGGGGCGCTCTACAACCTCTCGTCCGAAGGGGCGTTCATCGAGACCGTCACTCCGCCGAGCCCCCAGAGCCGCGTCCGGGTCCACTTCGAGCTCCCGGCGCTGGGCGCCTTCGACTTCGAGGCACGCGTCACCTGGTGTGTGGAGACAGGCCAGACCGAGGGCCGCCGCTCCCCGCCCGGCATGGGGGTACAGTTTCAGGACATCGACGCCGCGGACGAAGAGAAGATCCGGGCCTTCGTGGCGTCGGGCGGTCATCCGTAGCCGCGCCCCGCTGCCCCACGGCGGATCGAGCTCATGAAGCGTAACCGATCAGGGGCCAAGTAGGGCCGGAAAGGCGCTCGATGACGATATGGCATCTATCCCTGCAGCGGCGCGAAGCGCGGTGATTGGGGGTGAGCCCCGAAAAACCGCGCTTTTTCGGGGCGAGGGGGGATGGGACATCCCCCCTGAATGTGTACCATGAACCAGCTCGACCTCGAGGGGTTGCTCTCCAAGCGCATGGTGCTGGTCTCTGGGAAGGGGGGGGTGGGCAAGACCACCGTGGCCACGGCGCTGTCGCTGGTAGCCGCCCGCCAGGGCCGCCGGGTGCTGCTGGCCCAGTTCGAGTCGAACCTCGACGCCGGGCAGCTCCTCAACTCTGGCCGCGTGGGCACCGAGCTGGGCCGGCTGAGCACCCACCTTTGGGGGGTCAACATGACGCCCCTGTCGGCGCTGCGCGAGTACGGGATGCTCGTGTTCCGGCTGCGGGCCATCCAGCGGGCGGTGATGGAAAACCGGATGGTGCGGCACTTTCTGCGCGCCATCCCCGGCCTCGACGACTACGCCATGCTCGGCAAGGCGTGGTATCACACCACGGAAAAGGAGGGCGACGACCCGCGGTTCGACCTGGTGGTGGTGGACGGGCCGGCCACCGGCCAGATGCTCAAGGTCCTGCGGGTGCCGCCCTCCATCCTCGAGGTGGTGCCGGACTCCATGCTCTCGCGAGACGCCCGGACCATCCAGGAGCTTCTCACCGACCCCGCGCGCTGCGCCGCCCTCATCGTGACCCTGGCCGAGGAGCTCCCGATCACCGAGGCCGTAGAGCTCGAGCACGCCCTGCGCGAGTCCCTGGGCCTTCCGGTGGCGGGGCTGGTGGTCAACCAGCTCTACCCTCGCCGCACCTGCCCCGAGCTCATGGAGCTGGAGCCGGCGGACCTCGGCGGAGATCCCACGCTCACCGCCCTGCTTCAGGAGGCCCGGATCTTCGCGCAGCGCCGGGCCATCAACGACCACCACCTCGGCGTGCTGGGGGAGCAGACCCAGGCTCCGCTGCTGCGGCTGCCGCGCCTGTTCGCCGACACCCTCGGCCCCGCGGAGCTGACCCGGCTCGCCGACCACCTCGCCGCGGGCGGCTGTGAATAGCACGGCTGTGAGTAGCTGGGTTCCGCGTCGAGCGGATTTCAGCGGACCGTACGGGTGGTGGTGCCCGTGGGGATGAGCCAGCAGAAGCCGCAGCCCGGGTTGCCGGTGCAGCCCCAGCCCCACTGGCTGGCGCAAAAGCCGGGGGAGACCACCTGCGCGTGTCCGCCGAGGTCGTCGCCCTCGGTGTAGAGGCCGGTGTGCTGTAGCGGAGACCAGGGGGGCAAGGGGCCCCGCTGGTCATTCGACCGATGGCGCAATCATATTCGCATGGGCCGGCCGCGGGGGCCGTGGGGCGAGGGAGCGCGAGGTTGCGGTGGTTGCGATGCCCCCGGCAGCAGATATAATGGGAGATATGAAAATAGGGTTAGTCTTTTCGTTGGCTTGGCTGGTCGCCTTTCCGGTCGCCCTTACCTCCGTCGCCGAGGCGAAGCCCGCCTCGGGCGAGCGCGTGGCCATCTGGCGAATCGATCCGCTGGGCGACATCTCGCCGGAGATCGTGGCGCGGCTCGAGGCGCTGCTCACCCAGGAGCTGGGGCGACTGGCGGGCGACATCGTGCCGTCCATCAAGACCCAACAGGTGCAGCGGCGGAGCCGGCGGCTGCGGCGCTGCGAGGGCGCGGACCGCTGTCTGGCCGCCATCGGCCGGCGGCTGCGGGCGCGCTACATCATCTCGGGCACGCTGGCCAGCCTCGGCCAGGACTACGTGGTCACCCTCAAGGCGGTCAACACCCGCACCCGCAAATCCGAGCGCCGCATCAGCGAGACCCTGTCGGGGCAGCGGGATCAGCTCATCGAGACGGTGCGCCTGGCGGCCTACCGGCTTTTGCGACCAGAGCAGCTCCGGGGCTCGCTCCAGGTCCTGGTGAACATCCCCGGAGCCACGGTGTACGTGGACGGCAAGCGCGTGGGGGTCTCGCCCCTGCGGTCTCCCATCCGGGATCT
Organism: uncultured Myxococcales bacterium; assembly: GCA_964346625.1. Taxonomy (GTDB): domain Bacteria; phylum Myxococcota_A; class Polyangia; order HGW-17; family JAJRWW01; genus CAYFWA01. The sequence continues at coordinate 4,643 of CAYFWA010000161.1, read as the reverse complement.
GAAGGTGAAGGAGCACACGGTGCGCATCACCCACCCGGACTTCGTGGACTTCATCCGGAAGGTGAAGGTGCGCTTCCAAAAGACCCGCCTGGTCCGCGTGATGCTCAATCGTCCGAAGGTGGAGCCCCGCCGCCCGGCGCGCCAGGGGCCGCTGCCGCCGGTGGTCGAGGATCGACCCACGCCCTGGTATTCCAGGTGGTGGTTCTGGACCATCGTGGGGGTGGTGGCGGTGGGCGCGGGCACCGCGGTGGGGCTGGTGGTTCCGCGGCTGCAATACGAACCGGTCGACTGTGACGACGGGGGGTGTCAGTGATGTCCTCCCAACGCCACGCAATGAAGGGGGCCGCTGCCCGTGCTCGCTCCAGGATGGCTTCGGGCGCCGTGCTCCCACCGGGCGCCGTGCTCCCACCGCGCGCCGTGGTCCCACCGCGCTTTTCGCCGCGGTCTCGATGTCCACGGCGCGCGGGCACGCCCCGCTGGAGCTTCGCCCTGGCGCTGGCCCTGGCGGGCTCGCTGCTCGCGGCCTCGGTGGCGGACGCCCGCCGGGGGCGCCGGGGGCGCGCGCGCTCCAGCGGGCAGATCAAACCGGGCAGCGCCACCCACGCGCTCAAGCCCCTCGAAGCCATCGGCATGGACCGCAAGCGGGTGCGCCAGGTCACCAATCGGCTGGCCGAGCAGCTCGCCAAGGTGCCCGGGGTGAAGCTCGCGCCCCTGAAGCGAATCCGCCGGTTTCTGCGGAGCCGCGACGGCGCCCCCTTCGCCACCTGCGAGGGGGATCTGCAGTGCGTCACCAAGTTCGGCAAGCTGCTGCGGGCGCCGCGGGTGGTGGCCGGAGACCTGAGCGGGCTGGCCGACGGCTACGTGCTCTTTTTGCGGCTCGTGGATCCCAAGCGCGACAAGGTGCTGCGCAAGGTCTCGGTGGTCTACGGCGGGGAGCAGGGGAAGCAGGCGCGAGTGCTCCGCGAGGCCGCCTACCGCCTGCTGGCGCCGAACCAGTTCGTGGGCAAGCTCGAGCTGGACATCGACGTCGAGGGGGCCTCGGTGTACCTCAACGGCAAGCCCCTGGGTAAGTCGCCCCTGCCGCCGCAGCAGGTGCAAGCCGGGACCCACGCGCTGCGGATCACGCACCCCTCGTATCACGACTTCTTGCGGTTCGTCCGCGTGAACTTCGAGCAGCAGACCGGGGTGAAGGCCTCGCTGAAGATGTACCCCATCATCACCGAGGAGATGAAGGCCAAGGGCGGCAAGGGCGGCAAGGGCGGCAAGGGCGGCAAGGCTGGCGCCAGCGCGGCCACGGATCCGAGCCGGCAGGTGGATTACCGCCCCCTGCCCTGGTACAAGCGCTGGTGGTTCATCACCACGGTGGGCGTGGTGCTGCTCGGGGCCACGGTGACCACCGTAGCCCTGGTGCGCCAGCGTCACCTTGATCGGGACGCCTCGGTCACCTTGTCGAAACCCGTTCGCGCCGGGCCCGTCCTGCTGCGGTTCCGGTAGCGCCCGGGGGGAGGGGGTGCCAGTGAGACGCTCTTCGACACCGTGGCCGTCGCGCCGCCTTCCCAGGGGCCCCTGGTGGCTCGCGCTGCCAGCGCTCGTGCTGCGAGCGTTCATGCTGCGAGCGTTCATGCTGCGAGCGTTCATGCTGCGAGCGTTCATGCTGCGAGC
>CAYFWA010000161.1:0-2881 GCA_964346625.1 uncultured Myxococcales bacterium | reverse complement strand
GTTCATGCTGCCAGCGCTCGTGCTGCCAGCGCTCCTGTTGGGCGCCCCGGGCTGTGAGCGAGAGGATTACGGCTGCCTCGATCTGGACGGGGACGGCTACGGGGAGGGGATGGACTGCGCCGGCCTCGACTGTGACGACGGGGACGCCGCCTGCCACGCCGGGGCCTGCTGCCCGCTGCGGTGCGCCGACGCCGACGGGGACGGCTACGGCAGCGGCGCCGGCTGTCTCGGGCCCGATTGCCACGATCTAGACGCCACCTGTCACGAGGGGGCCTGCTGTCCGGTGGACTGTCGGGACGAGGATGGGGACGGCTACGGCATCGGGCGGGATTGCGCCGGGTTGGACTGCAACGACGCGGACGCCGCCTGCCACGAGGGGGCCTGCTGCCCACCGGAGTGCGCGGACGGCGACGGGGATGGCTACGGCCAGGGACCGGACTGTGCGGGCGCGGACTGCAACGACGCGGACCCCGACTGTCACGAGGGGGCGTGCTGCCCCGCGGACTGCGTGGACGGCGACGGGGACGCGCGGGGAGAGGGGCCGGGCTGCCTCGGCCCCGACTGTGACGACTCCGACATCCTCTGCTGGGAGGGGGCCTGCTGTCCGACGGGCTGCACCGACGCGGACGGCGACGGCTACGGCGAGGGCGACGGGTGTGTGGGCCCCGATTGCGACGACGGCGACGCCCAGTGCTGGCAGGGGAGCTGCTGCCCCGTGGGCTGCACCGACGGCGACGGGGACGGCTATGGCGAGGGTCCCGACTGTCTGGGCCCGGACTGCGATGAGGGCGACAACCAGTGCTGGCAGGGGAGCTGCTGCCCGGCGGCGGGGGACACCTGCGCGGGGATCCTCGCGTGCGCCCGGGGCTGCGGGGGGGACGCGGTGTGTGCCCAGGGGTGCTTGACCGACGGTGACGCCCAGGCGCAGTCACTTTACCTCGATCTGGAGAACTGCGATCTCGCCTTTGGTTGCGATCTGGACGCCGCCTGTCTGCAGGCGAGCTGCGGCCCCGAGCTCACGGCCTGCGAGAGCGACACCTGAACCGGAGGGCTCTCCTCATTCGCGCTGGAGCCAGCGGCCTACGAGGCGCGCGGCGGCGGCGCTGAGCTCGGAGTACGCCTCCGCGGGCGAGGGGACCCCGGCCTCGGGAGGGCGGGCGGCCTCCCGATCCTGGACAACGGTCAGCTCCGCGACCCCGTCGCCCCAGGTCCCCATCACCGCCAGCACCGGGAGGCCCCGCCGTCGGGCGTGGGCGGCCACCACGGCCGGCGCCTTGCCCTCCGCGCTCTGCGAGTCCAGGCGCCCCTCGCCCACGATCACCAGCTCGCAGCCGTCGAGCCGGGCGGCGTAACCGGCGGCGGCGAACACCCGCTCGCCGCCGCTGTCCAGGGGGGCGCCGAGCAGGGCCGCCACCGTGGCGCCGATGCCGCCGGCGGCGCCGCCACCCGGACGCGTGGCGATGTCTGGGGCGGGGGCGGGTCCGCAGGGTCCCGGGCGCCGCCGCAGCACGTCGGCCAGGCGGGTCAGGCCCGCCTCCAGGCGCGCCACGACCGCGGGGGAGGCTCCCTTTTGGGGGCCGAACACCCGTGCAGCCCCCGCGGAACCCAGCAGCGGGTTGCGGACGTCGCAGGCGAGCCGGAGGGCCCCGCCCTCGACAGCGACGCGGGCGGACGGGGGGGGGGATTCGATGCGCTCCAGTGTCGCGAGGGAGCCGCCGCCGGGGGGCAGGGGCCGCCCCCGCCGATCCAGGAAGGCGTAGCCCAGCGCCTCGCACAGCCCCTTGCCGCCGTCCACGGTGGCGGACCCTCCCAGGCCGAGGAGCACCTGCCGGGCGCCCCGCTCGAAGGCGGCGCGGATCAACCGCCCGGTCCCGGTGGAGCTGGCCCGCAGGGGGTCCCGCTCCCCGGCGCCCAGCAGCGTCAGCCCAGAGGCCGCGGTCGTGTCCACCGCCCAGGTGACGCCGTCCCCCAGGCAGGCCAGCTCCGCGGTCAGGGGCCGGCCGAAGGGATCCTCGGTGTCCGCGGTCTCGCAGTGGCCACCGGTCACGCGGGCGAGCAGGGCGGCGGTGCCCTCGCCGCCGTCGGCCATGGGCAGCAAGCGACACCGGGCACGAGGGGCGGCTTGGCGCACCCCCGCGGCGATGGCCTCGGCCGCCTCGGTGGCGCTGAGCGTCCCCTTGAAGCTGTCGGGGGCGACGGCAACGGTGTGGATGGGCGGCGACACGTTTTCGCTACAGAAGCCAGGCGGCGACGGTGAGCACCAGCGCCCCGGTGAGGACGTGGTGGGTGCGCTGACGCTCCTGCTCCCGGTCCCAGGAGAGCCCGAAGAGGGTCACCACCCGGTAGCCCTGGAGCCAAAGCCCCACGGCGGTCCAGACCGCCAGGCGAACCGTCGCCGCCAGCACCAGCAGATCGGGGTCCACGCCGGCTACCGCGGTCCCGGTGTTGGCCAGGATGGCGGCCAGCAGGTTCAAAAAGATGTTGGCCAGCGCCAGCACCGAGGCCAGCCACCAGCCCCAGCCGCGGCGCAGGGCCAAGCCACCGCCCGCCACCGCGAAGGCGGCCCCCAGCAGGCCCAGCACGCCCGGGGTTCCCAGCGCCCCGGTGGCCGGGACCACGCCGCTTACGGCAGGGGGCGTGAACAGGGACACCACGCACGCGCCAGCGGCGCCGAAAAGATACAGGATGACCAACAGCAGCCGCAACGGGAGCCGGTCCAGGGGAGTGTCAGGGGACGGAGATCCGGAGCGTTTTACGCGGCCGGGGACGGCGCCTGGCGCGGAGTCGGCGTCCGGCGTGGCGGGCGGGCGCCCGCGTTTGGCGCGGGACGAAGCGCCGCCGCCCCTGGACGAAGCGCCGCCGCCCCTGGACGAAGCGCCGC
>CAYFWA010000160.1:0-11002 GCA_964346625.1 uncultured Myxococcales bacterium | reverse complement strand
TCCGTTTCTCGCGAGAAAACAGGTCGTTATCGTGGTGAGAGATCCGGATATAGCCCCAAGTAGGCCCCTCGCTTCCGTTGTCGCTGCGCTGGTCCTCGCGCCGCCGCTGGTCCTCGCGCCGCCGCTGGTCCTCGCGCCGCCGCTGGTCCTCGCGCCGCGGTTGCTCTGTCCGCCGGTCGATCTTCCCGCCCTCCGCCGCCCGTTCTTATTTCCCTTTTCGCTCTGCCTCCATCAACCCGACGTTTCGTCCGCTCTGCGTTGATCGAGGAGCTGGTGTGCGGCCCGTCTTCGCATGGGGGACAGGGCCGGATCCGTGGCGAGCTCTCCGAGGTGCTGGGCCGCGAGCTGCGGCAGCAGCCGCAGGGCCATGGCGTCGGGCACCGAGGGGTTGAGCGCCAGGGCCCGCCGGATCCGGTAGCGGACGCTCCAGCGGGCGTTGTCCAGGATCTCGCGGGCGATCTCCGGGACGATGGGGCGACGCGACGCCAGGAATATCACGTCCCGCTCGAGCAGGCGCGGGTTGCGCAGCAGCAAACGGATCACGTGGGGCTCGGGGTCGCGCAGCAGCCGATCGATGGTGTCGCGCGGCGCGGCGCGGGCCAGGCTCTTGCGCTCGCCCAGGGTGAGATCCCGCCCTCCCGGGAAGCGGGGGGCGGGCTCGCCTAGGATCTCGCGGTTGACGTGGCCCGGCAGCATCAGCGCGGCCACGTCTCCCTGGAAGCGCTTGAGCTCCCGGTACAGCTCCACCAGGACGTCGTAGGGCAAAAGCTCGCGCCGCAGCAGATCCTCGAGACCAATGAGGGCCAGCTCGAAGGGCGGGCCGCCCTGGCGGCCCCGCTGCACGATGGTGGCGACGATCCCGGCCGCGCGGGGGATCGGTAGCGCCTGGAGCTGCTCGGCCAGCACGGCGCCCCGCATGCGGGTCTCCGGCAGGGCGTTGACGCGGTTGGCCAGGCGGCGCGCCAGCCGGGACAGCGCAGCGGTCGCGTCCTCGTTCGTAGTGGCCGCGTCCTCGTTCGTAGTGGCCGCGTCCTCGTTCGTAGGGGCCGCGTCCCCGTTCGTAGTGGCCGCGTCCTCGTTCGTAGTGGCCGCGTCCCCGTTCGTAGGGGCCGCGTCCCCGCCCGGGGGGGCCACGGCCTCGTTGCGGTCAAGAGGGTCCTGGTCATCGTCCCTGGCCGCAGAGGCCAGGTTGATCCGAACCACCGGCCTCTTGGGCCCGCCGTCCTCCACCACCACCCGCTCACTCCATGAGGCGCTCGGTCCGTTCCCGATCCACCTCGATCTTCACCTTGTCGGTGCCCACGTCGTAGTCATCCCCGCAAAACAGCAGGATCTGGCACTGCTCGTGCTGTCCGCCGATGATCTGCACCTTGTAGGCGATGCCCTTGATCTTGCTGCGGATGGTCTCGTGGTAGTTTTCCCGGTCGATGGACCGGATCTCCTTGTCGTCGAACACCGGTCCGCAGGGCGCCCAGCTCTTGCACTTGACCCGGCCCGAGTGGTCCACGATGGCGGCCTTGACGTGGACGTTTTTGAATCGCTTGTCTTCCGAGGTGTTGGACACGTCCACCGTCACCTTCACCACCGAGGGGCGGCTGTCGGCCTCCACCAGGTCGTGCTGCAGCCCGCTGAGCTTGAGGTGGCCCCAGGCCGGGGGATTGGGCTGTGGGGGGTGGAGGGCTTGCCAGCCCAGGTAGCCCAGCAGACCGAGGATGGCCAGGCCGCCCACCACGCCCACGATGGTGAGCACGATGGCGCCGGATCCCTTGCGTAGGGCCTTGCGCTCTTCTACCAGCCAGCCCTCGTACTCGTCGAGATCCGCCAGCTCTGCGTCGCTGATGGTGCTCGCGGCGGTGAGGGTGTAGGCCATCTGGAAGGAGCCCTGGGGCGCGGCGGGGGCCGCCGAGGCGGAGCCGGCGGGCGGAGCCGGTTCCGCGGTGAGGGGCTCGGGCTCCGCGAGGTCGATGTCCACCTCGAATTCGTCCGCGGCTTCGTCGGCAGGGGCCGCGGGCGCCGCGGGGAGCACCGAGTCCAGCGCTCCGGGGGCCGCAGGCGCGGCAGGCTCCGGCGCGGCCGGTTCCGGCGTACCCGCGTCGGCCGCGTAGGCGTCGTCCACCTGGATGGAGGGCTCGGCTGGTGGCGCCCGGTCCGGGGCGCCGAGCTCTCCCGAGGTCTCGGCTGGCGGCGCCTGGGCCGGCTGCGCCGCGCCGAGCTCTCCCGAGGCCTCGGCCGGGGGCGCGGCCTCCGGTTCCGGGGCCGGCTGCGCCGCGCCGAGCTCTCCCGAGGCCTCGGCCGGGGGCGCGGCCTCCGGTTCCGGGGCCGGCTGCGCCGCGCCGAGCTCTCCCGAGGCCTCGGCCGGGGGCGCGGCATCCGGTTCCGGGGCCGGCTGCGCCGGAGCTGGCTGCGCCGCGCCGAGCTCGCCACTGGCGGCGGCGGGCGGTACGGCCATGGGCTCGGTGGGTCCGGCGGGCTCGGAGACCTCGGGCTCGGGGGCTGCGGCGGCCTGGGGCTCGGGGGCTGCCGTGGCCTCTGGGGCCCGGGCCGGCGCGGCGGCCAGCGCCCGGATGCCCATGGGCGGGGTGGGGGTCTCCGAGCCGGGCAGATCGATCCAGGTGTCGGAGACGCCGAGCTGGTTGGGGTCGATCCGGCGGACGTGCTCGCTGGCGGTGGGCTCCTCGGTCCAGGTGGCTTTGTGGTCCGCTGCGGCCGACAGCAGCGAGTCGTCGATCATCACCGACGGCCCCTCGTCGCCCGGGAGTTGGAAGTGCTCTTGCTTGATGTTGGGGTTGAAGGCGGTGCCCGACTGCTCGGTGGCCTGGGCGAGATCGTCCATGTCCACGATCTCTTCTTGCTCCAGGGCGGCCAGCTCCTCCGGGCTCAGGCCCGCGACCTCCTGCTCGGTGGGGGCGCGGCGCTTGGCGGGCTTTTTGCGGGGCGCCGGCTCGGCGCCGCCGATGGCTCCCGAGGCCGCGGTGGCGCCACCGATGCTGCCGGACGCCGTGGCCGGCGGCCCGGCGGCCGCGGCCGCCTTCTTCTGCGCCTTCATGATGAAGACGAAGCGGCACTTGGGACAGCGGATCTTGATGCCCTTGGGCGTGATCCGCTCGTCGGGGACCATGAATCGCGCCTTGCAGGCTGGGCAGGGGAGGATCATCCGAAAGACCTCAGAGCGTACAGTGCATTATCGTTACGCAGGATACAAAGGCAAGCATGGTTGGTTGTGAGACGTACGTTTATTCTCCCAGGGCGTCAAGGGTCCATTGTCGGCTTGACGGGCTCGAGACGACCCCGTACCGTGATCCAGGCGGCACAATGAGAAAAAGCTCTTCAATCCTGCTTACCTGGGCATTGCTCGTGTCGGGGCTATCGTGGTCGTGCGAGGGCCGCTGTGGCGCCGGCTCGGCCGCGCCGCCGGCGCCGCGGTCCCCGCCCCGCAGCGTGGCGGGACGGGAGCCCGTCGCCCGGCGGTCCTCCGAGCCGGTGACGCGTGGGGCGAAGGCCCCGGATCCGGGGTCGAGGCCGGCGTCAGGGCAGGGGTCGGGGTCGAGGTCCGGGCAGGAGCGAGCCGTGGCTCGCCGCGGGCCGCGCCTCCCGCTCCTGGTGCGAGGGGTGGCCCACCCCCGGGGCGACCCGGCGCGGCGGGGGGCCTTTCCGGGCCGCGGGCTGTGCGCCAGCGAGGTCCGGGTCGTCTATCGTCGGCGGATCTCCACGGCCATCGGTCTGGCGCCCATCGCAGACGCCGAGCACCTGATCACCTTCAGCCAGCGCGGCCGGCTGCGGGTCACCCGGATCCGGGACGGTAGCGAGCGCTGGAGCCGCAAGCTGCACCGGGCCCCGCGGGCGGCGCCCGTGCTGCTGGACGGGACCCTCTATTTGGGGGAGATCACCGGTCGGGTGTGGGCGCTGGAGGTAGACAGCGGCGCCGTGCGTTGGCAGCGCCGGGTGCGGGGAGCGGTGCAGCTCTCGCCGCTGCCTGTGGGCGACCAGGTGGTGGTGGGGACGCGGGCGGGGCGTCTGGTGGCCCTGTCGCGGGCCGACGGGGCAGTGCGCTGGGAGCGGCGCCTCGGCAGCCCCGTCACCGGGGGCGCCGTGACGCCGGACGGGGGGGTGATCGTGACCTCGCTGGACCAGCGGGTGCGGCGCGTGGACCCGCGGCGCGGCGAGGTGCGCTGGGCCCGGCGCTTGCCTTCGTCCTCCCTGGTGGATCCGGCGGTGCACGACGGGGGGGTCTACGTGCTCGGCGCGGGAGGCGAGCTATACCGGCTGGACGCCGCCAGCGGGCAGGTCCGGTGGCGACGCGACGGGTTCGGGTTCCGCTCCTCGGCGCCCGCGGTGTCGGGCTCGCACGTGTTGGTGGCCACGAGCCAGCGCCTGCTGCATTGCCTCTCGGCCGAAGATGGCGCGGAGCGGTGGGTCAAGCCCCTCGCGGCGAAGCCCACGGCTCCGGTGGTGGTGGCAGGGCAGACCGGCTACGTGGTCACCGCCGGGCGCCGGCTGCTGGCGGTGCGGCTGGACACGGGGGGACACTACCTGGCCCACCGCCTGGAGGCGGAGGCTCCGGTGGCGCCCCTGCCCTGGCGGGGCGAGCTTCTGGTGGTGCAGCGGGCCGGGTGGCTGAGCCGCTACGCGCCGGCGCGGGGCTCGGAGGAGCACGGACGGCCGGAAAGCCGGCGCGCGCGCCGCCCCGCCCCACGGCGGGCCGGGAGGCCGCGCGAACACCGATGACGAGGGTTGTCGTCGGAAAGCGGTGAGCAGGGCGCTTTCAATGACGCCCTCAAAAACGAGCAGGGTTTGGTATCAGACTCGACTTTCGCCCTTTTTTCCTGCTGCGAACGGCCGAAATCGCCCACGACTGCGTTGCTCGGCGGATTTTTTGCTCAACGTACCACAGTACGCCTCCGCAAAAATCCACCTCGCGCCTTGTCGTGAACGATTTCTGCTCGTTCTCGCGACGAAAAAAAGGGCGAAAGTCGAGTCAGAACCGCGCCTGGCAATAGAGCATGGCGCCGAGCTTCACCGGTGACTCGAAGCTCAGGCGGGCGGTGCCGTTGGCCTCGGTGACCAGGTTGGTGAAGTTGTTGTCGTACTGGAACAGCAGGGCGCCCACCAGCGACATCATGTCCGACAGGTGCCACTGCAGGTTGACCTTGGCCGCCAGGATGGGCACGGGCTGCTCGCCCTCGGGCATGATGGAGAAGTTGCCCTCGTTCCGGATCACCAGGGTGCGCTGGCCCAGGTTGAACGATGACACACCAGACTCCACGGTGAGCTGGGTGGTGACCTCCGCCGGGATCTGCAGGCCCAGCATGAGCCCCAGGGTGAGGCGCGATTTCTTGAAGTGGTAGTCCGCGCCCGCGGCGAAGAAGGCCTCGGGGCGCGTCTCGGCCTCGTCGGACAGGGCCTGGTAGGGCACGAAGCTCGGCACGTTGAGCAGGATGAACGGGACGCTGCGCACGAAGGCGGTGAGGTGCGCCCGCAGGTACCACCACTTCATCATGAACGACAGCGCGCCGGCGTAGGCCATCTGGATGGTGGTGGTGCCGAACTTGTCGGGATCTTCCAGGGTCTGGGCGATGGCGTTGCCCTCCAGCGACAGCCGCCAGTGGAAGCCGGGGCCGTACTTCTCCTTGCGCATGAGGTTCTCGAGGAACTCGGCGTCATTGCGATACAGCCGCAGGTCGGCGCTCTTGCTGATGGACAGCCCCTGGTGCAGCGCGATGCGCGCCGAGCCGCCGTAGACCTGCACCAGCTCGCCCCGCACGCCGGAGCGCGGGTTCTCGCCGGTCCAGAAGGCGCCCCCGGACAGGTCGAAGCGGAAGAACTTCTTGAGGTCCATGCCAAAGCCGGCCAGCACGCCGCCGAAGGTCTCGTTTTCCCGCCCCTCGGCCGTGTCGCCGCCGCCCTCCTCGGGGTTGGTCAGGATCCGGGCGGTCTTGCCGCCCACGTAGGCGTACCCGCTGGGAAAGCGCAGGGTGAGCTTGGCGCCCGGGGTCAGGTTGCGGTAGGCGCCGGGGAAGATGTCCGCGCCGCCCCAGGTGAGGTCGTACAGATACCCCGCGCGGAAGCGGTCCGTGGAGGCGGGGTACATCACGGTGACGAGCTTGAGCCCGTCCTTGCTCTGGCCTTTGGAGAAGTCGTAGACGACGCGCAGGTAGGTGCCGTCGTCCTCGAGCTCGCCGTCGCGCTGATCCGAGAAGTTGTACTTGAGCACCACGGCCGCCTCGGTGGTGAGGCCGTGGATGAACCCCGGCAGCTTCTTGTACAGCACCAGGTGCAGGAGGTTTTCCCGGCCGGAGTACTGGGTGTCCAGGTTGTCGAAGAACAGGTCGTAGCCGGGGCGGTTGCCGAAGCCGAAGCGGGGGCTGTCCACCATGGTCTCCCCGGCGTCGGCCAGGAAGTTGTCGTCGCCGAGGGTGAAGGTGACGCGGGTGTCGAGGAAATCTCCGGCCTGCGCCGGGGCGACCCACCCGAAAGCGAGGGCGAGGGTGGTCAATATCAAAGACAAGCGGTGGGGTCGCACGGGATACCTCCGGGTTCACGCGGAGCGCCGGGCGCCGGGGCGGGGCGCGGGCGTCCATTGCTCGTACTCGTCGGGCGCCGGGGCGGCGGCCGGCGGCCATTGCTGCTGCTGCTACTGCTCGAAATCAGCGTCGTCGCGGGGCTCGATGGTCCAGGGCGGGCGTCCGAAGTGCAGGTGACGGAGGGTGCCCGTGATGCGGCTCAAGGGCTCGCCCAGGTGCTCCTGGGGGTCGAACTCCAGGGTGCCTCGGGTGACCACGTTGATCTCCTGTCCGTCCTTGTTGACGGACCACTGAAAGTACGTCTGGTAGCTCTCCAGCACCACGCAGGTGGGCTCGTTCCCGCAGTCGCGCTGGCAGTCCCACTCGGCGTCGCCGCTGATGGCCCCGTTGCCGTTGAGGTCACAGGCCCGGTACTCGGAGGCGGTGACCACGTCCTGCAGCTCCGCCAGACCCGCCTCGAGGCCCTCCATGGTGAAGTCATCACCGAGGGTGGTGGCGTCCAGCGCCACCGGGGCGGGCACCAGGTCGGTGCAGCGCGGCGTGGAGCAGGTGGGATCGTCGGGATCGCAGTCGATCTTCCAGAAGGGGTTCTTGAGCTCGGTGAAGCCCTGGAACTCCTGGATGGTGCCGGTGAGCGACAGCAGGCAGTCCCCGTGCTTCATCCCCTCGGGGGTGTGGAAGTTGTACACGTACATGTGGGCAAAGGCCGAGCCGGCGGCGTTGCACACGTCGGTGACGAAAAAGCCGTCCACCGTCAGGGCGGTGACCACCAGCAGCTCCCGGCGACCCTGGGGGCCGTCGCAGTCGGCCAGGGTGGGCACGTCGTCGCGCGAGGCGCCGTCCACCGTGGGGCGGAAGCCGGCCAGGGGCGAGGGCCAGCCCTTGGCCTCGTCCACCACCTCCACCTCGGTGTACTGGAGGTCGTACAGCCGGGGGTTGCTGAAATACAAGGGATCGCTGACCCCGGCGGCGCCCGAGCCCAGGGTCGGATCGTCGTCGTCCCGCGCGAAGCAGCCCACGGCCGGATACCGCTCGTAGCAGGCGGCCTCTGTGACGTTTTGCCGCGGCCGGTAGCCCAGATCCTCCACCAGCAATCGGACCTCGTCGAAGGCCCGGGCAAACTCCAAGGGGACGTCGGTGGCCTCGCCGGCCGTCAGCTCCACGGTGCGAACGTGCCGGCCGTCGGGAAGCAGGATGTCGTCGGTCATGATCCCCGCGGGGATCAGCGACATCACCACCGTGCCCTCGAATCCGGTGTCCACGGTGCCGTCCTCGCGCAGGGCCCGGATGGTCACGGTGTGCCCGAGCGGCGTGGCCGAGTGGGTGCAGGGCGTCTCGGGCGCCTGCCCGCAGTCGGAGTCGGGCGTGAGCGTGACTTCGAAGCTGGCGGTGTCGCTCGGAACCGCCACGTTTTCCACGCAGCCGGAAATACTAGGGAAAACAACAAGGAGCGCCGCGAAGACCCCGGCGATTCCTCCCCGGCGTCCTCCCCGGCGTCCTCCCCGGCGTCCTCCCCGGCGTCCTCCCTGGCGTCCTCCCCGGCGTCCTCCCCGGCGGGGCCTCGGGTGCGTGAGGCGCGTGAGGCGCGTGAGGCGCGTGAGCAGTGGGAGCCGTGGTACGATCATTGAAGGGGTGTGATTCAGCATGGCTGTATTCAGCCTGACTGCATTCAGCGTGGCTGCGGGGCCTATCTAACTGTTCCCTTCGGCCGGTGGCAAGGGAAAACCCGACCCGGAACCGGTGGGTCTGGGAGGGCTATATAGCGGGGAATTCTACGGATGCTAGCCTTGATGCCGGTGGATGGCATCCCGGATGCCGGCGGATGCCGGCGGATGCTCTCCCGGATGGGGCGTCGCCTCCGTTGGGCGAAAGGTTGTGGTACGCTCGGTCGCGGATCACGAACCGCTGGTTGCGGGACCGAGATCACGCGCCTGGGGATTCCGTGCTGGAGGTGAGCACTCGTGCGACGCACCAAGATCATCTGCACCCTGGGGCCGGCCTCGTCCGAGCCCGCCCTGATCGATGCGCTGGTGGCCGCCGGCATGGACGTCGCCCGGCTCAACTTCTCCCACGGGGAGCACGACGGGCATCGCCGGGTCTTCGAGCGCGTGCGCGCCGCGGCCGAGCGGGCCGGGCGGGAGGTGGCCATCCTGCAGGATCTGCAGGGGCCCAAGATCCGGGTGGGGCGGCTGACCGGGGGGCGCATGCACCTCGAAACCGACAGCCGGGTGTTCCTCGCGGCGGGCGAGCAGCAGCCCGACCCCGACACCATCCCCACCAGCTACGAGTCTCTGCCCACAGACGTCCGGCCTGGCGACCGGATCCTGCTCGACGACGGGCTGCTGCGGCTCCGCGTGATCTCCATCGACGACGCCAGCGCGAACGGCGCCACGGCGAACGGCGCCACGGCGAACGGCGCCACGGCGAACGGCACCCCCCCGGACGGCGCCCGCGTGGAGTGCCGGGTGGAGGTGGGGGGCGAGCTGCGCGATCGCAAGGGGATCAACCTGCCCGGGGTGGCCATCAGCGCCCCGGCCCTCACCCCGAAGGACCGGGAGGACCTGGCCTTCGGCGCGAAGCTGGGCGTGGATCTGGTGAGCCTCTCGTTCGTCCGGCGCCCCGAGGACGTGGTCACCGCGCAGCGGTTGCTCGAGGAGGCCGGCAGCACCGCGCCCCTCATCGCCAAGATCGAAAAACCCGAGGCCGTGGAGGCGCTGGAAGACATCCTGGACGAGGCCGAGGGCATCATGGTGGCGCGGGGGGACCTGGGCGTGGAGATGGGACCGGAGAAGGTGCCCCTGATCCAGAAGGAGGCCATCGAGCAGGCCAACCGGCGCGGCAAGCTCGTCATCACCGCCACCCAGATGCTGGAGTCCATGATCGCGCACGCCTCCCCCACCCGCGCCGAGGTCTCGGACGTGGCCAACGCGGTGCTGGACCAGTCCGACGCCGTGATGCTGTCGGGCGAGACGGCGGTGGGCGCCCACCCCGTGCTGGCGGTGCAGACCATGGCCGGCATCGTGCAGGAGGTGGAGTCCTCGCCGCGCTACCTCCGAAGCCACGACCACCTGCCCCCGGTGGAGCTGGGGTTGTCCACCAACGCCGTGGCCCACGCGGCGGTGACCGCGGCGGACCCCGTATCGGCCCGGGCCATCGTCTGCGTGTCCGGCCACGGCGGCGCCCCCCGGCTCGTGAGCGACTACCGCCCCCCCGTCCCCATCGTGGCCCTGACCCGCTACCCGGAGATCGCTCGTCGCCTGGCGGCCTGGTGGGGCGTGACCCCGCTCGTGTTCCAGCGCAGCAGCGAGCTGGAGGAGACCCTGGCCCGTATCGACGCCCTGCTGCGCGAGCGCGAGCTCGCCGCGCCCGGCGACACGGTCATCGTCACCTGCGTGGTGCCCGTGGAGTCCGGCGAGCACACCAACACCATGAAGGTGCACCGGGTTTCGCAACCGCCTTCTGCGTGACCGGCCCTCGGCCCCCTTCGTGTTCGTGCCCGCCCTTCGCCCGAAGCGCCCCCGCCTACCGCCCGAAGATCTCCAGCTCGCGGTCGATGAGCTCGAAGCAGTCGATCTCCGGATCCACGCGCACCGCCTGGAAGGTGGAGTCCTGCCCCGGCGTCTGGGTCAGATCCGGGTTGATCTGGGCCACGATGTCGATCTCGTCGGCGGTACACTCGCGCAGGTCCCCGCCCCCCAGGGGCGTGAGCCGGCAGCCCACCACCTGCAGCTCCAGGCTCCAGTAGGCCACCCCCAGGATGAGATCGCTGGTGGCCACCATGCCCTCCATGGAGATCCAGGAGCGCATGGTGCCGTAGACGAGGTCCACGTCGAGCCCGGGCACGTTTTCCGCCGTGAGGGTGGTGGCCGGCAGCCCGTCCTCGTCCAGATCGTACATGCAGTTCTCGGAGATCGAGTCGCAGAAGGTGTCCTTGTCCGCGGCCGTGAAGGTCCCCGGGCAGGTCTGGCTGCCGTCGTCGTAGGGCAGGGAATCGGAGAGCTGGTCCTGCAGGCACGCCCCGATCACCGTGATGGCCTTCTCCGAGACGAACTCGTCACACGTGCTCCCCCCCGACATGGAGGCCTTGATCTGCACCCGCGGGATGTTGGGCAGCATGGACGGCAGCGTGTTGAACTCCGTGGGCTCGGGCTGCCCCGGGATCTCCACCTTGGGGACCTGGATCTGGCAGAGCTGGATGCCGATGTCCGCGTCCTGGGTCTCCTCGTGGTAGTCCACGTAGGCCAGCACCAGCAGCGTGGAGATCGTATCGGTCTCCACGATGCCCGCCGCGTTCACGTGCACGTACTCCACCACCTTCACCCCGAACACCCCCGGATCGCCGTTGGGCTGGTTGAGCTCGAAGGGCTGCCCACACACCAGCCCCCCCGCGTCCGAGCTCGGCGGCGTGTGGTCCTGCTGGCACGCGTCATCGTCCGCCCCCGACCCACACCCCCCAACGAGCGTCCCCACCGCCACACCCC
>CAYFWA010000159.1:6976-11008 GCA_964346625.1 uncultured Myxococcales bacterium | reverse complement strand
CGGTCCGCCCCGGCGTTCGCGTCCCGGTCCGCCCCGGCGTTCGCGTCCCGGTCCGCCCCGGCGTTCGCGATCAGTTCTGCCGCCGCATCCGCGGGCCGCAGGGATAGCTCGGTGCTCGACGAGAAAGATGGCACGGAGGAGGGAGGCTCCGTAGTCGGCGTCGACCCGGTGGGCAGGGCGGTAGGACCCTCGGGGTTCACGGGGCCTCTGTCCGCATCGCCACGACCCGGGTCGCCGTAGTCCTTCCCCCGGACATGCTCCAGGAAGCCCACGCCGCGGAGCAGCTCCATGGTAAAGAACGGCTCGTCCCCCTCGTCGAAGAGCTGCCCCAGCCCCACCAGGTTCGGGTGGACGATGTCGTGCAGGGCGCGAAACTCCCGCTTGAACCGGCTCAGCAACCGCCCGTCGAGCCGCCGCAGCGTCTTGAGCGCCACGAGCTCCTGTCGCTCCCGGTCATAGGCCTCGTACACCACCCCCATCCCGCCCGAGCCCAGGCGACGTCGGATTTCGAATCGCCCTGAACCTGCGAAGGGCTGGTCCATCCACCATTCCCATCCCAATCCCCAATGGGTTTTTCCTTCGGGTCCCCTGCGGTGCTACTTCTCCGTAATGAAGTACACCGTGGAGCGCTTGTCGCCTTCTTTGGCCACCTTGTTCTCTTCGATGAGCGCGGCGGCTGCCGAGCGGATCCGGGCGGCGCTCAGACCGGTGGCCTGCTGGAGCGCGGTGGAGCCCATGGGCTCGCCCGCCTCCTTCAGGGCGTCAAAGACCTTCTCCTTGGCGTCGGCCTTGCTCATCCGCCGCTCCGGGCGTTTGCGGAGCTTCGGCTTCGAGGGGCGGGCGCCCACGATCCCGTTGAGGGCGCTCTGCACCTCCTGGAGCTGCTCGGCCACTTCGGCGGTGCGCTCGGCCACGGCCCGCTCGATGAGATCCTGCAGGTCGGCAGTGAACTGCCGCGTGAGCTTCTCGATCTCTGCCGATACGTCGCTGATGTCCTTTTTCCTGGCCATGATTTGCCTCTGCGTTGGATTGTATCTCGTCTGAGTTGAATCTAAGGGCTTTTCCGTGCGGCGGTGAAGGTACCGCCAGTAGGGCCGGCAGTCCAGTGAGATAACGCGATTTTTCGAACGTCTGGTGACTCGGACGGCTCGGTGAGTCGGACGGCCCGGCGATTCGAGCCAACAAACGCGAGGGACGAGGGAGGGACGAGGGGGACGAGGGGACAGGGACGAGGGGACAGGGACGAGGGGACAGGGACGAGGGGACGGATCTCGAATTCTTCAATTCACGCCTAGCTGAAACCACCTGGCTCTTTGGGTTTTTCGTTGTAATCATTGCGCTTTCATCGGCACGGTTCCGGATACGCAAAGGATATGCAAATATGGCGAAGCTGGAGGCCTGTCCCCGAATTGAAGAATTCGAGAACCGTCCCCGCCAAGTCCCGCCAAGTCGTCCCCGAATTGAAGAATTCGAGAACCGTCCCCGCCAAGTCCCGCCAAGTCGTCCCCGAATTGAAGAATTCGAGAACCGTCCCCGCCAAGTCGTCCCCGCCAAGTCCTCGGACCGTTGCCAGGTGCTGTCGTTTGATTGGCGGCTTGGATACATTCGGATACAGACCGATACACGTTCCACACGGACGCGGACGGCCCCAGGGCGCACCCTGGAATCGCCCCGCGCGGTTGCATCCGCGTCCGCGTGTCCGACGTCGGGATACCCGGCTCGGCCACCCTCGGAGTCATCCGTATGCTAGAGACCGCCGCCCGCATCCTCGTCGTGGAAGATGACGACCGGCTCGCTGCCCTGGTCCAGGAGTATCTGGAGCGGGAAGGCTACGCCGTGGCCATCGAGGATCGTGGCGACCGGGCGCTCGAGCGCATCCGCGACGAGCAGCCCGACCTGGTGGTGCTGGACCTGATGCTGCCGGGCCTCGATGGGCTGTCGGTATGCCGGCGGGTCCGCGCCGGGTATGCCGGGGCCATCCTCATGCTCACCGCCCGCGGGGAGGAGATGGACGAGATCCTGGGACTGGACCTCGGGGCGGACGACTACCTGGCCAAGCCGGTGCGCCCGCGGCGACTGCTGGCGCGCATCCAGGCGCTGCTCCGGCGTCGGGGTTTCGGGGGCGCTTCACCGCCCGGGAACGACCGCTCATCCGAGGACGCCGGTGCGCTGGGCGGGGCCTGCGCCTCCACCGGGGGCAAGGAGGGCCCCCGCCGCCTGCGCGTGGGCGCCCTGGTGGTGGATCCGGGGCGCCGCGAGGCCACCTTCAAAGGCGAGGCGCTGTCGCTCACCACGGCGGAGTTCGAGCTGCTGCGCTTTCTGGCCGAGCACGCCGGCGAGGTGGTGAGCCGCGAGACCATCTACCAGTCCCTGCGGGGCATTCCCTACGACGGCATGGATCGCTCCATGGATCTGCGGGTGGCGCGGCTGCGCAGGAAGCTCGGGGACGACGGCCGCCAGCCCCGCGTCATCAAGTCGGTGCGCGGCGAGGGCTACCTGCTGGTGGTGGCCCCATGAGCCGCATCGCCCTGCGGATCTCCCTGGGCATCCTGTTCGTGCTAGTGGCGTGCACGGTGCTCGTGGTGGTCAGCGCCCGCCGCGCCGGCGAGGCGCACTTCAAGCACCACGTGACCCGCCTGGTGTCCCAGGTGCATCAGTCCACCCACCGCGTCGAGACGGCACCGCCCGATCGATTGCCGCAGGAGGTGGCCCGGCTGCGGGAGCGGTTCGGCTACCCCGTGTCCCTGCGCGCGGCCAGCGACCCGCGCCTACCGGCCGAGGCGCGGTCCCGCGCCCGGGACGGACGCAGCCACGCCGTTCATTACCCGCAGCAGGGCTGGACGCTGTACATCCCCGTGCGACAGCGGAGCCGCGTGCTCGTCCTCGGACCCGTCGGACGGCCGCGGTTCGCCAGCCACGTTCCGGTGGTGATCATGCTGGCGGGGGTCCTGGTCATCATCGTCGGCACCGGCTTCGCGGTGGCGGCACCCATCGTCCGCCGGGTGCGCCGGCTGGAGCGCGTGGCCGAGCAGATCAGCGAGGGGGAGCTCCAGGCGCGCGCCGAGGTCAAGTCCAAGGACGCCATCGGCCGCCTTGCGCAGCGGTTCAACGTGATGGCCGAGCGGGTCCAGGACCTGCTCGAGCGGCAGCGCCAGCTCATCCAGGACGTGTCCCACGAGCTCCGGACGCCCATCTCCCGGCTCCGCTTCGGTCTCGAGATGCTGGAGGGCGCCGCGCCCGCGGAGCGCGAGGCGCGCCTCGCCGCCCTCGAGCAGGACCTCGACGAGCTCGAGGCGCTGGTGGGCGAGCTGCTGCTCTACATCAAGGTCGGCGACGGCGCCCTGGAGCTGGAGACCGAAGACGTGCCGCTGCGGAGCGTCCTGGACGAGCTGATGTCCCAGGTGGGCGAGACCCGGCCGGAGGTGGGCCTCTCGGCGGCCCCCCCCGATCCAAACGACGTCGCGGTTCGCGCCGATCCCCGCTTTTTGCGGCGCGCCCTTCGGAACCTGTTGGAAAACGCCGCCCGCCACGCGGAGGCGCAGGTCCGTGTTTCTTGGTCCGTCGCCGGGGCCACCGACGCCACCGACGCCACCGACGCCAGCGGGACCACCGGGCACCGCGATGCGGTCGGGATCGCCGGGTCGGTCGTTCAGCTCCACGTCGAAGACGATGGCCCCGGCGTGCCGGAGGAGGAGCGCCAGCGCATCCTGGAGCCCTTCACGCGCGTGGAGGCCAGCCGCCATCGCGGCTCGGGGGGGGCCGGGCTCGGCCTGGCCATCGTGCGCCGGATCGTGGAGGCCCACGGCGGCCGGGTCGAGGTGGGGGCCGCATCGGCCCCCCTCGGCGGGGCCCGCTTCACGTTGATCTGGCCGTCATGGGAGCCCTCCGGGACGAAGAACGGATCCCGGGGCCGGGGGCCTTCATGACAAGCTCCGAAAAATCCTGTGCATTCTGGCTGATGACTGGCTGATGACTGGCTGATGACTGGCTGATGACTGGGCGATGACTGGGCGATGACTGGGCGATGACTGG
>CAYFWA010000159.1:0-6876 GCA_964346625.1 uncultured Myxococcales bacterium | reverse complement strand
GATGACTGGCTGATGACTGGCTGATGACTGGGCGATGACTGGCTGATGACTGGGCGATGACTGGCTGATGATACGAACGGATACGAACCGGTACCAAAGGCAGACGGACTTCGCGAGGGCGCTCCGTCACATTGGTGGATGTGAACGCAATCACGCGTGGCCACCACGAAAGGAGATGCTCATGAAACGTGTACGATTTGCCAACCACTGGAAGGTGTACGCGCTCCCCTGGATGTTTCTGGCGATGGCTTGTAGCCGGGGTGACGACGGGGAGACCGCGCAGAAGACCGCCGCGCTCGAAAAGAAGGCCGGCTTCCCGGGCAAGGTGCTTCTCGCGGCGCTGGATGACGTGGATCTGCGCGATGATCAGCGTGCTGAGGTGGTGCGCCTCATGGAGCAGACGCGCGCTCTCCTGGCGCCGCTGCGCCGCGAGCGCGCCCAGCTCCTGCGCGACGCCGCGGCGTCCGTCCGCGCCGGCGCGGTGGACGGCCCGGCCATCAAGGATCGCGTCCAACAGATGAAGGGCACCTTCGACCAGGCCAAGCCCGCGCTCATCCGCAACCTCGACCAGCTTCACGCCCTGCTGGATCGGGACCAGCGTCGCCAGCTCGTGGACGCGCTGCATCAGCGCACCAAGGAGCACCTGCGCGCCCACGGCCTTGGCCCCGGCGCCGGCCCGGGCGCCGGCCCGGGCCCGGGAGAGCACGGCGGCCCCCACCGGTTCCTCGGACGCCTGGCCGCCAAGCTCGGTCTGACCGTCCACCAGCAGGCCGACATCCGGGATCGCCTCCGGGAGAAGCTACCCCACCACCCCGAGGGCGCCCGCCGGCACCACCAGGCCATGCGCGAGCGGATGCGCGCCGCGGCCGAGGCCTTCGTGGCCGACGACTTCGAGGCCGCGGACCTCGAGATCTGGAGCCATCACGAGCACCGCAAAGGCAAGCTCGACAAGATCATCGGTGTCTCCCGGGTGGTGCTGCCCATCCTCAGCGTGGAGCAGCGTGCCCGCATCGCCTCCCGCCTCGAGCACCGCTCCGCCGCGCTCGAGAAGTAGCCCGCGCCGACCCGCCCTCTCGCCTGCGCCTGCGCCTGCGCCTGCGCCTGCGCCTGCGTCTGCGCCTGCGCCTGCGCCTCCTCATTATCCACCCTGCTTCACCTCCGCTGTCGCGAGTGCACGGCTCGCCGCTGCGCTGGTCTCTGGTATACTCCTGTCACTGTACCTCCACCGAGTTACACGCGATTGGGAGCTGGCGATGCACCCCGAGCTGAACGAGAAAGAGCGGGCTTTTCTCAGCCTCGACGGGTTGTCCGTGGGCGATGCGCTGGGCGAGCGGTTCTTCGGGCCGCCCGCCGAGGCGGTCCGGCGGATCACCGCGCGTGAGGTCCCCCCCGGGCCCTGGCGCTACACCGATGACACCGAGATGGCTCTGTCCATCGTGGAGGTGCTGCTGAAGCGCGGCGTTATGGATCCGGATCGCCTCGCGAGCCGTTTCGCGCAGCGCTACGATCCGAGCCGGGGCTACGGGGGCGGCGCGCACGGCTTGCTGCAGTCCTACCGGCGCGGGATTCCCTGGCAGCGCGGGGCCCCGGCCATGTTCGGCGGCACGGGGTCCTTTGGCAACGGCTCGGCCATGCGGGTCGCCCCCTTGGGGGCCTACCTGGCCGCCGACCTCAACGCCGTGACCGAGCAGGCCGAGCGGTCCGCCGTGGTGACCCACGCCCACCCCGAAGGGAGAGCCGGGGCCATCGCGGTGGCGGTGGGCGCCGCCACCGCGTACCAGCAGTCGGTGGCGGGTGCCCTCGACGCAGAGCAGCTCTTCGCCCAGGTCCTCGCCCGCACGCCGCAGGGCTTGACCCGGCAGCGGATCGAGGAGGCCGCCGCGCTGTCGGCCTCCACCCCGCCGGATCAGGTGGCAGGGCAGCTCGGCTCCGGCCAGGACGTCTCCTGTCAGGACACCGTGCCCTTCGTGATCTGGTGCGCGGCGCACACCCTCGGCGACTACGAGGCGGCCTTTTGGAAGACCGTGAGCGGCCTCGGCGATCGCGACACCACCTGCGCCATGGTGGGAGGGATCGTGGCGCTTTCGTCGCGGTCCATCCCGCAGGGCTGGCTCGCCTCCCGCGAGTCCCTGCCGGAGCTCGGCCCCCATGAAGACTAGACAACACGGCCTCCCCCAACCGCTCGGGGCGCGCCTCGGATCATCGGGAATCGTCTCGTTGTCGAGCGCTGCGCTGCTCGCGGCCCTCGCCGTCGCCGGATGCCGGGCCCACCCGGCTCCCGCCGGCTCCCGCACGGCGTCGGCGGCGCCCGCCAGACCCGGCGGTCAGGCGCGAGGCTCGGGGCGCAGCGCGGCCCGGCGCCCGGCGCGCCCCGCCACGGCGCGCCCCGCCACGGCCCGCCCCGCCGCGAAGACCCGGCGGGCCGCCTCTCCGACGCCGGCCCAACGCCGGGTCTCGGCGGTGATGCACCCCAAGGGCGTGGGGAATCTGCGCCTCGGACAGCGCATCCCGGCGTCCTATCTGCGCCCCGGGGCCCGGCCCCAGCGCTACTACGAGCTCGGGTTGCACGCCGACGCTCAGACCTATGACGGCTTTCGGTTCCCGGCCGTGCCCGCCCTGGTGATCTTCGAGGAAGGGCCTTTCACCGAGTGGTTCGACAGCCCCAAGCGCAAGGGCGGCGGCCGGCCGTCGGCCGCCCTGCGGCGACGCTTCGCGGCGCGGGCGGTGCGCCAGGCCCGCGCCGGCGTCAAGATCGCCTGGATCGTGGTGGACCGGCCGGGGATCACCACCGCCAAGGGTGTCGGGGTGGGCAGCACCTTGACGCAGGTGCGGCAGGCCTACGGCTCCGTGAAGCTGCTCGTGACGCCGCCCGACTTCGGGCGGGACCGCTGCGCGGTACGGCTCGCGCCTCCGGCTCACCTCTGGGCCTACTTCCCCACCTGCCAGGCGGCCCGCGCCGGCGCCACGGTCACCCGGCTGTCGGTCTGGCGCCGGCGAAAGAAGTAGCCGGGGCTCCCGCAGCCAGCAGGATGTGCCCCATGCCTCCGCATGCCATCGAGCCCTTTCAGGTCCCCTTCGACGGTGCCTCGTTGCGCGGTGACGTGCTGGGCGGTGCGCTGCCGGACCTGGCGCTGATGCTGCACGGCGCCGGGCAGCACCACCGTGGCAAGATGCGAGCCCTGCGCGATGAGCTCGCGGCGCGTGGGGTGGGGACGTGCGCGGTGGACCTCATCGGACACGGCGAGACCGGGGGTGAGCTGCGCGAAAGCAGCCTGGAACTGCGGACGCGCCAGGTCTGCGCCGTGATCGACGCCCTCGGGCTGTGCGCCCGGGGCGCGCTGGCCGTCACCGCTGCGTCCATGGGCGCCCACACCGCGGTGGATCTGCTCGACCACTACCCGGTGGGCCGCCTGGTGCTGGTGGTGCCGGCCATGTACGCGAGCGCCGCGCAAGAGGTGCCCTTCGGCGCGGGCTTCACCGAGATCATCCGCCGCCCCCAGAGCTGGCGACAGGCGCGGGGCTGGGAGCTGCTCGAAGGGTTCACGGGGTGCCTGCTCGTGATCGCCGGGGCTGAGGACAAAGTCATTCCTCGCGGTGTCATCGAGCGGTATCGCCGGGGCGCGCCCAACGCCCACCGCAGTGAGGTGATCGAGGTCCCGAACGCTGGACACCTGCTTTTTTCCGAGCTCCGCGAGCGGAATCCGGAGGCGGTGCCGCCCCTGGTGGACGCCATGGCCGACGCCCTGCGTAGCCCGCGCAATCCCGACGCCGAGCCAGGCGCCGAGCCAGGCGCCGAGCCGGACGCCCAGATGGACGCGAGCACCGCGCGTTGACGCCCTGCGCAGCCCGCGCAATCCCGACGCCGAGCCAGGCGCCGAGCCAGGCGCCGAGCCGGACGCCCAGATGGACGCGAGCACCGCGCGTTGACGCCCTCCTCACCGGCGGCGCAGCCAACGGCGTGGTCCGCGCCGTTGGCTGCGACCCGCCCTACAGCCCCATGAACCGGGCGGCGACGACCTTCATGATCTCGCTGGTGCCGGCGAAGATGCTCAAAACCCGCGTATCGCGCCAGGCGCGGGCGATGGGGTACTCCTCGCAGTAGCCCCACCCGCCGTGGAGCTGCACGCATCGATCCGCCACGCGCATGGCCATCTCCGCGCACCAGTACTTGGCCATGCTCACCTCCACCACCACGCTGTGCCCCTCCATGTAGTCGGCGATGAGCTTGTCGAGGAAGGTGCGCCCGAGCCGCACCTCCGTGGCGAGGTCCACCAGGGTGAAGCGGGTGTGCTGGAGCTTGGAAAGCGGCTTGCCGAAGACCTTGCGCTCCTTCACGTACTCCGTGGTCCAGCCGAGCATGGTCTCGGCCGAGGCCACGGCGATGATGGCCACGATGAGCCGCTCCGGGGCGAGCTTGTCCATGAGCATCAGAAACCCGCCGCCCTTTTCGCCCAGCCGGTTGGCCTCCGGTACGCGGCAGTCCTCGAAGAACAGCTCCGCCGTGTCCTGGCTGTGCAGCCCGATCTTGGGGATCTGCTTGCCCTTGGCGAAGCCCGGGGTGCCGGCCTCCACCACGTACAGATCGAGGGCCTGGTGTGGATCCTCCACCGCCGGGTTCCGGGCGGCCACCACGCAGAGATCGCAGTTGATGCCGTTGGAGATGAAGGTCTTGGACCCGTTGAGCACCACGTGGCCCTTGCCGTCGGGCACCGCGGTGGTCTTGATGGCCGCCAGGTCGCTGCCCGTGTTCGGCTCGGTCATGGCCACCGCGGTGATGCACTCCCCGCTGGCGCACCCGGGCAGATACCGCGCCTTGAGCTCGTCGGTGCCGTAGCTCGCCAGGTAGGGCACCACGATGTCGGAGTGCAGCGGCGCGGCCAGCCCGTTCACGCCGGCGCGGGTGAGCTCCTCGGTGACGATTACCGAGTACAGGAAGTCGGCCTCCAGGCCGCCGTACTCCTCGGGCAGGTCCATGCACAGGTAGCCCTGCTCCCCCATCTTGCGCCACGCCTCCCGCGGCACGATGCCGTCGCGCTCCCACTTTTCCACGTGGG
Organism: uncultured Myxococcales bacterium; assembly: GCA_964346625.1. Taxonomy (GTDB): domain Bacteria; phylum Myxococcota_A; class Polyangia; order HGW-17; family JAJRWW01; genus CAYFWA01. Next base: position 1,822 of record CAYFWA010000159.1, on the reverse strand, counting down.
GGACGAGCTCCTTTTCCACGAAGCGTCGCAGGCTCCGCCGAAAGATCTGGTGCTCCTCGGTGTACTGAAGAATCTCCACTAAATACCTCCCAGGGTGCACGCTTCCCCGAGCGCTCGAGCGCTCAGGAAACCGAGCCCGAGTGTACCTCAGCTGGACCGTTTTCGTCTTGGATTGACCTGGCGGGGGCTTGCGCGCCGCCCTCGCCGTCGGAAGCAGAGCACTCCGAGGAGCCACGGCAGCGTGAGCAGGGGGAGTGGATTTGAGGTGGCTGACGCGCGGCAGGAGCACCCATCTCCTTCGCTCCCACCAACGTCACCGTTGCCACCGGGATCCACGGGCGTGCCCTCGTAGTATTCGTAGGCGCCGATGTCCACGCCTTCCCCCTGGGGGCGGTAGATCTCCTCCCGATCCCGCGCGGGCGCGAAATTCGACGAGCCGGTGTCGATGGCCGCGCTCGTGGAGACCAAATGCAGGTCGTGATGCGCGGCGTCTACGAAGTGCTCACTCAGCGCGTCCATGGACACGATGAGGTTGTGGTCCTCGGTCACGCCGTCCCCGGCGGAGACGGCGGTGGTCAAGTTGTTGCGGATGACGCACCCGGAGCTGGGCGTGCCGTCCTTGTGCGCGTCGATGCGCACCCACGGCGGTCCGGGCTCCGCCTGGTTCGGGTCGATCACGGTGTTGTTCACGATGCGGGAGTCGCGGGCGCCCAGCAGGGTGATCCCGTGGTAGTGGTCCGTGATGATCACGTTGTTTTCCACCACCCAGTCCGTGAAAAAGCCGTCGAAGCAGCCAATGCCCTGGAGCGTGCCCCGGAAGGGTTGGTCGGGATCCTCGTAGTTGATGATGGTGTTGCCGCGCAGAACCAACCCCACCACCTCGCCCTCGCCCACGCTACCGTCGGGGCCCCGGCTCCAGGACTGGAACCCGTCGTCGTGGTTTTCGTTGACGTCGTAGCAGTTCTTCACGGTGTTGTACTGGAACACGCCGTAATCCCCGAGCCCGCGCAACCCGTCGCCGGCGAAGCCGTCCACGGTGTTGTACTCCACCACCCCGTGCTCTCCGGTGACGGAGATGCCGAAGTCGACGTTTCGTACGAGGTTGTTGCGCACCGTCACCTCATCGCCGCTGATGCGGATGCCATTGGAAGGCAGGTCGTTCCAGTCTTGCTGGCTCCAACCCGACACGTCGTCCACCGAGTAGATCTCGCAGTCCTCCAAGAAGACGTCTGAGGTCGGCCCGCTCCAGTTGTGATCCTCGATGGACACGAGGGTGCCGGTCTCGAAGGTGGGCGCGTGCTCGGCGCTGATTGACAGCCCGCGGAAGGTCCACCCCGCGGCGGAGCGCATCTGGAGGCGCCCCAGTCGGGGCGTGTGGCCGCTGTCGGCCTCCACCGTGACGACTTCGACGTTGTAGGCGCCGGTGATCTCCACTGCGCCGTGGTACCCGGTGCGCAGGAGAATCGTGTCGCCCGGTTGCACCGGCGCGCCGGGGTTTTTCGCCACCAGGGTGCGCCCATCCTCGTAGGGGAGCTCGTCCCAGGTCCGGGTCTCGATGAGCCCGGCCTCCCACACCTCCTGCAGTGTGCGCCAGGGCGCGGAGGCGCTGCCGTCTCCAGCCATGTCCCCGTTTTCGGGGTCCACGTAGAACTCGGCGGACCGAGCGGGGACGGGCGCCAGGAGCAGACCCAACAGGGTCGCTGTCACGATGAGGTGCTTCATGGGATTCCTCCAGCTGAGATTCCACAGTAACGGCGGGTGGCCTGTGTTGTCCATGTCCCGGTCCGTCGCTCTCCTTCGCCCTCTTTCGCGGGAGCGGGTG
>CAYFWA010000158.1:7981-11053 GCA_964346625.1 uncultured Myxococcales bacterium | reverse complement strand
GGACTGGATCATTCCAGCTTGCTGGAATGATCCAGTCACCAGCGGCTCATCGGTTGAATATCCCACAATATTCGCCCTCTTCGCGCCTTGCCAGCCGGGCGCCTCGGCGCCCTGAGCTGGACACCTTATTCGTGAGCGGGGCCTTATGGATAGAAGCCAGGGCTGGTTCAACGGCTCAAGAATCGGCGCCGGACTCCTCGCGTGGGTCTTCGAGGGGCGCGGCGCCCACGGTGGCCTCCACCGCGTCGATCGCCTTGGGCACGCCCGCGGTCAGGACCTCGCAGCCACCGGGGGTCACCAGCACGTCGTCTTCGATGCGCACGCCCAGCCCGCGCAGCTCGGCGGGCACGTCCGCGGCTGGCCGATCCGTCGCGCGCTCGCCTTCTCCGACGTCGCCCGCCGCGGCGGTGCGGCCTTCTCCGACGTCGCTCGGCGGGGCGGTGCGGCCTTCTCCGACGTCGCTCGGCGGGGCGCCCGCCGTCGACTCGGCGGCGGTTTCGCCTCCGCCATCCCCCTGCGGCGCCGCCGCCGCGGGCGCCGCCGGGAAATAGAGCCCCGGCTCCACGGTGAGCACCATGCCCGGCGCCAGGGGCGGATCCGCCTCGCCCGGACCGGTGGGGCCCAGATCGTGTACGTCCAGCCCCAGCCAGTGGCAGGTGCGGTGCGGATAGTACGGCCGGTGGGCCTGCGCCTCGAGCAGCGCCTCCGGTTCGCCCGCGAGCACTCCGAGCTCGCACAGCCCCGTGATGAGGCGCAGGGTGGCCACGTCGTGGATCTCTCCCAGGGTCGTACCGGGCTGCACGGCGTCGATGGCTGCGCGCTGGGCGGCGAGCACCACCGCGTAGATCCGCCGCTGGGCAGGGGTGAAGCGCCCCCCCACCGGGTAGGTGCGCGTGACGTCGCCCGCGTAGTGATCCTGCTCTGCGCCGGCGTCCACCAGCACCAGATCGCCCTCGCGCAGGGGGCCGTGGTTCGCGTCGTAGTGCAGCACGGTGGCGTGGGCGCCGGCGCCCACGATGCTCGGGTTGGCGGGCCCTTCGGCCCCACGGCGACGAAAGGTGAGCTCCAGCACGGCCTCCAGGTCGCGTTCCTGCAGCCCCGGACGGGTGGCGCGCATGGCGGCCAGGTGCCCGGCCACGGTGGTCTCGCAAGCGCGACGCAACGCGGCCTGTTCGCTCGAGTCCTTGACGACCCGCTGCGCGCCGAGCAGCCGCGCGGGTCGGGTCACGGTGTCGGGCACCGGGAGGTGCCTGCGGCGTCCGAGGCCGTGGGCCGTGTCCAGCGCGGCGAATACCTGGTCGTCCAGCGCGCGATCCCGGCCGAAGTCGTAATACAGGGTGGTGACCCCGAGCAGCAGCGCTGGAAGGCGCGTGGAGAGCTCCCCGATGGGGCAGGCGGTATCCGCGCCAAAGCGTGTCCGGGCCCCCTCCGGTCCCAGGCGGGGTCCGGTCCAGCGCTCGGCGTCCTCGTCGCGTGGCCGGGTGAACAGGGTGAGCTCCGCCGCGCCGTCGGAGCAGCGTAGCACCGCGAGGCTGTGGGGCTCGCGCCAGCCGGTGAGGTAGTAGAGGCTGGCCTCGGGGCGGTAGCGGTACTCGATGTCAGCGGCGCGGCGGGCCGGGGGCGCGGCGGGCAGCAAGATCACGGCGTCGGGGCAATCCGCCAGTAGCCGCTCCCGACGCCGGGCGAAGCGCGCCAGGGCGTCGGGGGAGGGCGAGAGTGGCTCGCAAGGGGACGGGTGGGCGGCGGCGGCCTTACTCCCGTCCCCACGGGGGGGGGTCAACCGTGCCCTCGCCTTCGCCAGCGCAGCAGCAGGCCGAGGGCCAGCAGCAGCGCGGTGCTGGTGGGCCAGTGGCCCACGGGGTTGCCTCCGGCGTGGCGGCAGTTGCAGGACTCGCAGGCGGAGTTGATGTAGGGTATCCCGTCGCAGTTCCGGTCGCCGTCGCCGCAGCGCTCGGTGGCCCCCGGGTGGATTTGCGGGTCCATATCGTTGCAATCTCGTACGTCACAGTAGGGGCCCACGCCGTATCCGTCGCCGTCGTGATCCGTGCACAGCACGCACCCCTCGTCCACCACCCCGTCGCCGGACTGGTCCACCCCGTCACCGCAGATCTCGGGGGCGTGGGGCCAGGTGGCCGGATCGCTGTCGTCCGGGTCCTGCTCCGCGCAGTCCGCGCCCACCCCCCAGCCGTCGCCGTCGTGGTCCACGCAGTCCTGGGGCGGGCAGGCGTCGATGCACACCTGATCGCCGCCGCAGGCCAGGGCACATTCCACGTTGGGGCAAGGGTCGTCAGGGGTGGAGTCGTCGGCGGTGCCATCACAGTCGTTGTCCACCAGGTCGCACACCTCGGCGGCGCCCGGGTGCACGTTGGGATCCCCGTCGTCGCAGTCCTCCACCTGGCAGCCCGAGCCGCTGCCCCAGCCATCGCCGTCCTCGTCGATGCAGTTGAGGGTGGGGCAGGCGTCGATGCAGGCCTGATCCCCGTCGCAGTCCGCGGCGCAGCCCGGCTCGGGGCAGGCGTTGCCCGGGGTTCCTTCGTCCACGGTGTGGTTGCAGTTGTTGTCCACCAGGTCGCACACCTCTTCGGCCCCCGGATGAATGCTCGCGTCCTGCTCGTTGCAGTCCCGCTCCCCGGGAGCGCAGTCGTCCCCTACGCCGTATCCGTCGCCGTCGAAATCGTTGCAGCCCGGGCAGCCGTCGTCCACCACGCCGTTGGCGTCGTTGTCCACGCCGTCGCCGCAGGTCTCGGTGTCGGCGGGGATGGCGGGATCCGTGTCGTCCGGATCCTGGATCCCGATGCAGCCCACGCCCACGCCGTAGCCATCGTCGTCCTCGTCGGTGCAGAAGGAGCCCTCGCAGTTTTCGTCGATGAGCCCGTCGCAGTCGTTGTCCTGGTTGTCGCCGCAGATCTCCTCGGCGGCTGCCGAGCCCGCCGCCGGGTTGCCGTCGTCACAGTCCTGCACGCCGCCGGGGCAGTCGGTGCCCACGCCGTAGCCGTCGCCGTCCTCGTCGCAGCAGTTCACGCCGTCGCAGCAGTCGTCGGGGATGCCGTCGCAGTCCTGGTCGATGCCGTC
>CAYFWA010000158.1:0-7881 GCA_964346625.1 uncultured Myxococcales bacterium | reverse complement strand
GCCGCAGATCTCTTCGGCGCCGGGGTTGATGTCCGGGTTGGTGTCGTCGCAGTCCTCCACCACGCAGTCGGGGCCCGAGGGCCAGCCGTCGCCGTCCTCGTCCTGGCAGTCCACGCCGGCGCAGCCATCGTCCGGCGTCTTGTTGCAGTCCTGGTCGATGCCGTCGCCGCAGATCTCTTCGGCGCCGGGGTTGATGTCCGGGTTGGTGTCGTCGCAGTCCGGCAGCCCCAGGCAGTCGTCTCCGGCGCCGTAGCCGTCCCCGTCTCCGTCGAGGCAGCCCGACTCCACGGCGCCGCCGGGCACGCGGATGTCCAGCGGCCCCTCGAGGTTGGTGGAGCGATCGGGATCGTAGACGAACTCGTCGGCGTCGACCTGCAGCCAGGTCTCGTACTCGGGGTGCTCGGGGGTGGTCTCGTCCACGTCGTAGCGTTCGAAGGTGTGGTGGACGCACGCGTTGGGCGGGAGCGAGCGCCAGTCCGCGGAGTCCGCGGCGCCGTAGTTGTCGTCTCCGGGCTCCCCGAGCTGGGGCGGGTCGTCGGCGGCCCGATCGTAGTACAGGTCCGCCCAGAACTTGCCGGCGGTGGCCGTGCCGCGATTGCAGATGGTGACGTCCCAGTAGATGGTATAAGGCGGTGCGTTGCTGACCCGCGCCTCGAAGCGCTCGATCACCAGATCCGCGTTGGACATGGTGTAACGGTAGGGGCCGAGTACGTTGTTGTCCTCATCGGCCTCTTCCACGAACAGGCCATCATCCACCTTGCACCACGTGGTGTAGCTGTCGTTGGGGGTGGGCGTGCGCTTGTACTCCACCTCCTCGCAGAGCCAGGGGGCGAAGTGGTCCCCCCACCAGTGCCACGCGGGCTGCAGCTCCTCGATGGGCTTGAAGGCGTCCGAGTAGTCTCCGTCCTGCGGCGCCGTGGTACGGTCGAAGTAGAACCCCACGCGGAATTTGCGCGCCGTGTCGGTGCCCGTGTTGCACACCACGGCCTTGAAGACGCTGGTGTCCCCGTCCTTGCCCACCCAAAAGGAGTACACCCACAGGTCCGGCCCCACCACGAAGTCATCCGGGCCCGCCAGGTTGTTGGTGGCGGTGGGGTCGCTGGCGTTGCCCGAGACCCGGCACCACAGCTTGTATTTGCCGTTGGGAAGGTAAAAGGAGGGGATCATGCCGGTGGGCGCGGACACGTTGGTGCAGCCTCCGGCGCCCAGGGTGAAGAAGCTTGCGTTTTCGTCCGGCGAGGCGCCAGGCCCCGTGGCGGTACCCGGCTCCACGTAGAAGTCCACCGTGCCCGCGGTGGCGTTGGGGCCGTTGTTGCACACCTCCGCGGTCAGCCGCACCTCGTGTAGCTCCACCAGGGCCTCACACTCGGTCACGGTCAGGTCCGCCTGGGCCGCCGCAGGCGGCGCTCCCAGGGTCAAGCCCGCCCAGATCAGGGTCGCCGCAGAGGCCAGCAAAGCAAGGGGTCTCTTGTTCATGGCAGAGAAATCCTTTATTCAGACCCTTCGACGTTACCGGCTCGGCTCGTGTGACGTCAAGCCGTAGCACCTCCCGGGCCAGGATGGTACGCCGAGCCGCGTTGTGACCGGGCACTGGCTACGATAGCCAGAATTTTCGAAATGCTCAGCAGGGGATTGTCCAAATTGCCGTACTCGTCGCTTGACACAAGACGCGTGACCTGATTTCACATCTCCCCAATCCATCCTTTTTCCATTTTTTTCCGCCGCCTTTGTACATCGGGTTCGAGAAGCTTGGCGGCCCGTGTCAGGAGATGATCGCGACCATGCAGACGAATCGAATGTATATTTTCACCTCGTCGATTGCCATCGCCGTCGGGGTGATCGTGGCTGCGGGCTGTGGCGGAAAAAAGAACGATGCCAATAACAACAACTCCGTGAACCCGGACGGCGGGGGGATCCCGGCCGCCCATCTGGTGGGGTACGTTCACGACGGGGAGACCGAGGCGCCGCTGGCAGACGCGCGGGTGACCGTGCAGGGCGTCGAGACCGAGGTCTTTACGGACACCGATGGCAAGTTCGCGCTGCCGGTGGCCGAGGCGGGGCTCCACGTAATCACGGCCCAGGCTGACGGGTATAGCTACGGTATTCGCCGGGTGCGATCCACGCCCACCCACGTCAAGGCCGTGCCACCCATATATCTGGCTCCTCTGGATCCGGTGGTCACCGAGATCTCGGCTGAGGGCGGCACGCACGTGAACAGCGACGAAAGCGTGGAGCTCGAGTTCCCTGCCGGCAGCCTCGGCTCCACGGCCCAGGTACGCTCCACCCGGTACCAGACCGGCAAGGTGCTGCCGGCCAAGCTGCCGCCCCAGACCCGGGTGACCACCGCGGTGGACGTGGATCTCGACGGGGCCAATCTTTCGGGCAAGGCCACCATCCGGGTGCGAAACGACCTCGGCTTCGCGCCCGGCACCGAGGTGCCCGTGGGCGCGTTGAACCGCGAGACCGGCCTGTGGGAGGCCGACGGGATGGGGACCGTCACGGCCGACGGAGAGTTCCTGGAGTACGAAACCGAGCACTTCTCCGCCTTCGACCTGAACTTCCCCGCCGTGGTGGACGGACACCCCGCCGATCCCGAGGCCACCGTGGGCCACGTGTCCGAGCCCGACGAGTGCGGAGGCTCCGCGGTGGGCTTGGCGTCAGGCAACCTCACGATCACCCACGAGACCCCGCCGTACCGCTCTCTCAGTGTGGGACGCGCGGTGGGCCTGGTGTACCGCAGCGAGTCCGTGCGGCCGGGGGCCGACCTGCAGCTCCGCAACCGCGTGCCTCGAGACGGCTCGGGCAACCCCGTGGGGTTGTCCCCCGAGAAGGTGGAAATCGTCGTGGACATCGAGGGACGCTACGAGCAGTTCTTCTTCCAGGGAAGCGCGGAGGACAGCGCCTTCGCCTACCGCTGGGACGGCATCAACGGGCTCGGTGAGTCGGTTCCCACCGGCCTCTATCCCGCCCAACTGAAGATCGTGCGCTACTTCGACGAGGCCGAGTACGCCGCGGCCATCTGCTTCGGCTGCCCTCCCCTCGAGTCCCTCGGCACGCCCACGGCGGAGCTCGTGCCCATCCCCGCCGAGACCACCGTACCGGTGGCCATCGAGGACCGACGTGAGAGCGCGGTGGGCGCCGGCTGGGGGGTCTTGGGCCTGCATCGGCTGCGCCTGGATCCGGGCGGGCGCTACGCCATGGTCAGCCGGGGCGGCCAGCCGCCACGGACCTATCAGCTCTCGGCGCGCGGCGTCCGCATCGCGGGCACCGGGGAACAAGACGCCTTCGATCCCTTGATTCCGAGCGGGACGCCGGCGCGCGAGGTCGACCTCTACGAGCCGCGGGCGGTGGCGGTGGATGACACCGGCGCCGTCTATTTTTCCACCTACTACAAGGGCGTGTACAAGATCGACAATGCGGGCGCGATTCAGCACGTCGCGGGCACCGATACGCGGGGATACAGCGGGGACGGAGGCCCGGCCACCGCGGCCGCGCTCGACCTCCCCACCGCCCTGGCCTGGGGCACCGCGGGCGACCTGTACATCGCCGACGAGGGCAACGACGTGATCCGTCGGGTGGACGACAGCGGGATCATCGAGACGGTGGCCGGTGACGGGGCCGACGGCTGGGGATTGTCCGCGGGCGAGGGAGACGGTGAGTTGGCCACCACGGTGTCGCTGTACGAGCCTCGGGGGGTGACCGTGGACGCGGCGGGTACCTTGTACTTCGCCGACTCCCACGACTGCCTGTGGGCCGTGGGCGCCGATGGTCTGCTGAGCCTCCTGACCTGCGAGATCAACGATCCGCGCGGGATCGCGGTGTCAGAGACCGGTGTGGTCTACACCGCCAACGACGATGCCGTCTATTCCGTAGCGCCCGACGGGGCGATCACCCCCTTCGCCACCCCCCCGCGGCCGGGCTTCAGCCCGGCGGACGTGGCCATCGCGGGACCCCAGTCCGTGTACGTGCTGGACGCTGGCCGCAACCAGGTGTGTCGGCTGGGCGCCGACGGGAGCTACCAGCTCGTGGCGGGCGTGGAGTCCAACCAACCCCACGAGGGCTTGTCGCTCTCGGGAGACGGCGGCCCGGTCACCGAGATTCCCCTCGATCTCACCAACGAGGCGTCCTTTGCGCAGGATCCGGACGGCAACCTGGTGGTGGCGGACGTGTACCATAACGTATTGTGGAGGCTCGGCCTGCAGCCAGCCGCAGACGGCGCCGCGGTCTACCGCGCCGAGGCCGACGATCCCCAGACCCTGGAACGGAACGCGGATGGCACCCACCGGCTCTGGCTGGGGTCCAGTCGCTACGTGACCTTCGACACCGAGGGACGCCAGGTGGAGCGCGTCGACACCGACGGACACGCCACGAGCTACGCCTACGACAGCGAGGGCCGGCTGGTGACCATCACCGACCCGGTGGGCAAGGTCACGAGCCTGTCCTATGACGGAGACGGCTTTCTCGAGAGCATCACCGATCCAGCGGGTCGACAGACGGCCCTTTCGCACGACGCAGACGGGAACCTGGTCCAGATCACCGATCCGGCCGGCCGGCAGACTGCCTACGCCTACGACGGGCATCGTCTGACCCGCAAGACCGAGCCTACGGGCGAGCAGACCGAGTACCTGTACGAGGACGGTCGCGTCACCCGCGTGAACCTGCCCACTGGCGAGGTGCGCCGCTACCAGCGCCCCCCCCTGCCCGGGGACGCGGGCGAGATCGCCCCCGGCCAGGGCAGTGAGGACCAGCCGGCGGCGTCACCCACGACCCTCGAGCGAGACGTGGTGCTCATCGACGGCGATGGAAATGAGTCAATCGTCGGCTTCGGACTGGGGGGTCGGGTCACGCGGCGCGAGGACGCCCTGGGCCGCGTCACCACCATCGAGCGCGATCGCTACGGCCACGCGGTGGCGATCCACCGGCCCGACGGGATCGTGAACCGCCGCACATTCGGCGCGCGGACCTACCGTCTGCGCAACGTGGTTCGATCCATGAATCACAGCAACGTCGACGGCTTCGACGTGGCCCGCGAGGTCTGCTTTCACTATGACGAGGCGCTCGGCAAGGTCATCCGGGTGGTGGCGCCAGGGCACGTGTGGCTCGTGGATGCGATTCATGACCTGACCTACGATGAGGACGGTCATCTCACCGCTTCGGAGGACCCGCTTGGGCAGGTGACCGCCTTCGAGAACAACGCCCAGGGCCAACCCACGCGGATCACTACGCCGAGCGGCCGTACAAGCACTCTGACCTACAACGATAGCGGCAACGTGACCTCGATGACCGACTCTGCGGGCAATAGCATCACGCTGAGCTACGACGACGCGGGGGATCTGACCGGCGTAGAAGACCCCCTCGGCCGGGTCGTCATCCTGGAGCGCGACGCTTTGGGCCGCACCACCGCCGTGGTGGATCCGGCGGGTCGGCGGGTGGAGTACGGCTACGATAACGCCTGCGGCTCCTGCGGCAGCGCGGGGCAGCCCACCCAGATCACCGACCCGCTCGGCCGAACGACCTCCTACCAGTACGACGGGGTGGGCAACCTCGTGCAGATCACCAACTCCGAGGGACAGACCCGTCAGTATTCCTACGATTTGGCCCGGCGCCTCGTATCGATCACCGACGTAGACGGCAGCGTCACCGCCTTGACGCGGGACGCGGCCGGGCGCGTCACGGTCATGGAGGACGGTGACGGGCGGGCGACGTCGATGACCTATGACGACGGCGACCGACTGCTCAGCGTGGAAGACGACCAGGCGCGCCTCGCCTACCAGTACGACGAGTACGGGTATCTCTCGCGGATTACGCGCGTGGCGGCAGGCCAGAGCCTCACCTGGGACGTCGTGACATCGCAATGGAACGGCCTGATCACCGAGGTGACCGACCCGCAGGGTCGTACAATGAGCTACAACTACACCGATCGCCTACGGCCCCGGCAGGCCTTCCTGGACTCTTCCTCCGATCCGGACTCGGTCTTCTGGTTCGCGTACCAGTACGACGAGGACGGCCGGCTGCTGTCGCGAGACATGCACGATTCGACCGGTGCCAGCGACTATCAGACGACCTACGGCTACGACACCGCGGGACGGCTCGCGTCCATCACGCATACAAACCGTCAGGTCGGGGCGCTGTGGAGCACGCAGATCACCCGCGACGCCGCGGGCCGGCCCACTCAACTGGATGGCACCCACGGCCTCGTGCAGCCCGCCTACGACGACAGCGATCGCCTCACGGGAGTGACCTATGGCGGCGCATCCACCCTCGGCGACGAGACCTTTTCCTACGACGCCGTGGGGAACCAGACCGGCGGCGGGCGGAGCTACGGCGCGCTGGACCGACTCCTCGAGGACACGGACCATACCTTCACCTATGACGCGCGAGGGCGGATGCTCACCCGCACGCACAAGGCCACGGGGGAGCAGCTCGTGCTCGAGTGGAACGACCGCGATCAGCTCGTGGGGGCCGAGCGCTTCGACGGCAGCGCCACGCTGCAGATGAGCGCCACCTACGCCTACGATCCCAAGGGGCGCCGCATCGCGAAGACGGTGGACGGGGTCACCACCCGAACCGCGTGGTCGGGCTCCAGCCCGGTGGCCACCTACGACGATGCCGGCAACCTGCTCACCCGTTGGTTCCGCTGCCCGGTCACCGGCGAGCTGATCGGGGTCTGGTCGGGCAGCTACCGCGGCTTCGTGCTCAACGACCAGCGAGGCACCCCCCGCGCGGTGGCCGGCTACGCCGGGCCCTCGCCGCTGGGGTGGGAGGCCGAGTATCCAGCCTACGGCGAGGCCCAGGTGGTCACCGGGGCCACGGTAGACAATCCGCACCGCTTCCCGGGGCAGCTTCGCGACCCGGAGACCGGCCTGCACTACAACGTGTATCGCTACTACGACCCGCGCTCCGGACGGTACCTGAGCCCGGATCCCATCTGGACTCCGCAGGACTCCCGCTACGCCTACGCCGCCAGCAACCCGCTCATGCACGTGGATCCGTTGGGGTTGTGGCCCAGTGGATCAGAACCTGCTGGCGACTATGACGCCTCGTATGATACCTACACCGATATTGCAGCGAACGCGAAGACAGGATTGCCACACGTGGGTGCGGTACCTGATGCGATATCTAGTGCTGCAAAAAAGATCTACGGGATGGGTTGGTATGGCGTTTTCGACTGCGTTACCTTCGATACGAGTCAAAAAGACCCTGAGTGGCTGAATGCATTGAAGGTGTTTGCGAGCTTGCCATCGTATCTGGTGGTCGGAACCCTGATGGCCGTCTGGGAAGTGTTTACGCCCTTCACCTTTTTTTACGCTTTGGGTGAGGGGTTTAACGATTTGGATTTCAAGAAGATAGAGGTCACGATCGGCACATCTCCAAATCATGTAAAGTGTCACAAACCGAAAAAGTGCGAACTCAGAAGTGAGTGACCGATACTCCAGCTTTCCGGGGGTATGTAGACATCCCTCTGGAGAAATGGCGGTGGCTCTCTTTCTGAAAATGGTCCGTTTGGGCGCGACGTACCTGCGGGTGGCCGCGGGCCTGTGTTATGCTGTGCGCTGCTTTTTTTGAGGCACCCGAGCATGGACGAACAGCGACCCCCGAATTCGGCGTCGCGCCCGCCTGCCGAGGCCGTCGGCGCCGCCGCGCCGAATCCCGATGGTGACTGGGATCCCGCGGTCGAGCACCAGCGCCTCGTCGCCTCCTGCCACAGCTACCTGCGGTGGCTGGGAGACCAAGGCGTGGGCTACGCGCCCTACGCGCCCCGGTTCGCGCCGGCGTCGTCGGCGGGGCCGGCCCGAGGGCCCTCCGCCCCGCGGCCGCGTGGGGCGCCGCCCGAGCGCGACCGCTCGCCGGCGCGGGGCCGGAGCCGCCGGCCGCCCGAGC
>CAYFWA010000157.1:6356-11062 GCA_964346625.1 uncultured Myxococcales bacterium | reverse complement strand
CGCGGCGGAGCCCGGAGCGCGGGGCGAGGCGCGGCGGAGCCCGGAGCGCGGGGCGGGGCGGAGCCCGGAGCGCGGGGCGAGGTGGGCGGGGCTAGCCGCGGCGGCGGCGGCCCCGCCGCCAGGTGAGCAGCAGGGGTAGCAGCACGAACAGCACGGCGCCGGCGTCGCGGCCCGGCGGCGCGCTGCCGCTGCCCGCAGTGCCGGCCGTGTTGCAGCCCATGGCGGTGTAGGGGCCGGGGCTCGCGCCGTCCATGGCGGGATCGGCGGCCGGGTCGGTGGGATCCGCCGGGTCGGTGGGATCCGCCGGGTCGGTGGGATCCTCGGCGCCGCCGTAGCCGGTGTCCACCCGCGTGATGCGCAGGGCGTCCACCACCAGGCGGGTGTCGGTCCAGCCGGGCTCGCCGGTGAGGTCCTCGAGGCGCAGCCACTGGGCGCCGCCGCCGTCGAAGTCGAACTCGCCCAACGAAGCCCAGCCGGACTGGGCGGACTGGTCGATGATTACCTCCTGGGTCGAGCCGAGGGCGTGGACCTGGTAGCGCGCCTGCTCCGACTCGCCCCAGGGCGCCGGGGTGTAGACCTCGAGCCGGTAGCGGCCCGCCTGCTCGAAGTCCAGGTTCCACACCACGTAGTTGTAGACCTGCGACGAGACGGTGTAGGTCCAGACCAGCTCCCCGCCGGAGCCGTCGGCCTCGGTGCGCCAGTACTGGGAATCCCCCTCCAGATCCACGCACTCGTCGTCTTCCTCCAGCACGGCGCCCTGGCCCGGGATGCGCTCGCACCCGGTGGGCGCGGCCGCGGGGACCAACCGCAGGGCGTCCACCACCAGGCGCTGGCCGGACTCGCCCGTGAGGTCGGCGAGCCGCACGCGCTGCTCGCCGCCGGCCGCGAACTCGAAGACCCCCACCGTCGTCCAGCCGTCGTGCGCGGTCTGGTCCACCTGGGCCACGTCGGTGATCCCGCCGTGGGTCACCTGATAGCGGGCCTGGGTGGACTGCGCCCAGGTGGCGTCGGTGTAGGCCTCCACCCGGTACCAGCCCGCCTGCTCCAGGTCCAGGTTCCACACCGCGTAGTTGTAGGTCTGGGTGGCGACGGTGGAGGTCCAGACCAGCTCTCCGCCGGAGCCGTCGGCCTCGGTGCGCCAGTACTGGGAATCCCCCTCGAGGTCCACGCACTCGTCGTCTTCCTCCAGCACGGCGCCCTGGGCCGGGATGGGCTGGCACCCGACAGGCGACTCGGTGGGCGCGGTGGTGGGGATCACCCGCAGGGCGTCCACCACCAGGCGCTGGCCGGACTCGCCCGTGAGGTCGGCGAGCCGCACGCGCTGCTCGCCGCCGGCCGCGAACTCGAAGACCCCCACCGTCGTCCAGCCGTCGTGCGCGGTCTGGTCCACCTGGGCCACGTCGGTGATCCCGCCGTGGGTCACCTGATAGCGGGCCTGGGTGGACTGCGCCCAGGTGGCGTCGGTGTAGGCCTCCACCCGGTACCAGCCCGCCTGCTGGAAGCTCAGCTCCCACACCGCGTCGTTGTAGGCCTGGGTGCTCACCGAGTAGGTCCACAGCAGCTCTCCGCCGTAGCCGTCGTTTTCGTCTCGCCAGTACTGCATGTCGCCGCCCAGGGTCAGACACAGGTCGTCGTCGTCGAGGATGCACCCGGTGGCCGGCACCGGCTCGCAGATGGGGCAGTCGCCGGGGCACAAGGCGTGGTCTTCGCCGCCGCTGCACTGCCCGTCGCCGCACACCGCGGTGGGCGCGCCGCCCCAGGTCATGGCCTGGAGATCGGCGAGGGTCCCGTTGAACACGTTGAGGTCCACATGGGTCGACCCGATACCCGCCACCTGGCCGGAGTCGGTGTACTGGTGGAAGTCCCAGTCTGTCCAGCCCGTGGGCATGGAGGGGCAGCTCACGTAGTAGTGGGCCACCCACAGCGGGTAGGCGCCGAAGGCGCTGCTGTTCACGTAGCTGCCCCACACCCCGGGGCTGGTGTAGATGATCGGGGTCACGCCGAGCACGCTCTCCACGCGGTCGAGCCACTGCTGTACCCGGGCGGCCACCGTGGCCCGCGAAAGCCCGCTGGAGACCTCCACGTCGATGACCGGTGGGAGATCTCCCGGCTCCATGGCTCCTCCGATCTCGCTGATGAGCAGATCCGCCTGGGCGACGGGATCCTGCCCCGGCCGGAAGAACTGGTAGACGCCGCGCACGATGCCCACGCGCTTGGCCTCGGCCCAGTTGTACTGAAAGCGGCTGTCGTAGGTCCCGGTGCCGTCGCTCACCCGGATGAAGGCGAAGGCGATGCCGTCCGCGGCCACCTGATCCCAGTCGATGCTCCCCTGCCAGTGGGACACGTCGATGCCGTCCAGGGTGGGTCCGGCCGCGCAGACCTGGACCGCGCGCTCCACCACCATCACCTCCGGCTCCTGGCCGCAGCCCGGGGCCATCATCAATCCCATCAGTCCCATCATCCCCATCAGCAGCGGGTTCCACAGCATCGAGCGGGTGGGGCGGCAACGGCGACGCATGGTGTTCCTCCGTACACGTTCAGGGGGGATGTCCCATCCCCCCTCGCCCCGAAAAAGCGCGGTTTTTCGGGGCTCACCCCCAATCATCCCAGCGCTTCGCGCCGCTGCAGGGAAAGGCGCCTCTTTGCCGTTTATCGCCTTTTTGGTCCTACGAGACCCCTGAACGGTTACGTTTCTCCTTTGACGATGGTCTCCTCGAACACGGAGCGCCTCGCGAGGCGTGGCTGACATGGTAGATGGGGTAGACATGGTGTTTACTATACATGCTGTATACAGCGGCGGTCAAGCCTCGTTGCGCCATTTTTTTCTTCGGTGAAACCCCGCAATTCTCACCGAACACTCGTTCGAAAACTGGACGGCCGAGTATTTAAATGTTTTATATCGAGGCATTGCAAAACAAAAACCCACCAAGTGTAGCATTATGTATTACATGTGAGCATTGGGTAGCTAAATAGCACCAATTCGCGGCTGGAGGCGGGGGCAGGAGCCGACTGGATGGGCTACCAGACGCAGGCATGTATACACGCTGTTCTCTATATACCGTGTATACTCAACATGATGTATACTTGGGTGGCAGGAGTCCCATCATGGAAGAGGCCACTCGCACCTGGGTGGGCAGCACCCGCACCCGCACCCGGATCATCGAGGCCACCGCCCGCGCGGTGCTGGCCCACGGGCTGCGCCCGATGACGGTGCAGAGCATCCTGGACGAGGCCGGGGTTTCCCGGCGTACCTTCTACCAGCACTTCCGCAGCAAGGAGGAGGCCGCCCTGGCGCTGTATCGCAGCGTGTCACGGGAGCTGATCCGCGAGGTCCACGCGGCGCTGAAGAAGGGGGACGATCTGACCACGCGGCTCCACGACGGGCTCGAGGCCTACCTGCGCTTTCACCGTCAGGTGGGGGACCTGGTGACCCTGCTGCGGGCCGAGGCCGCCGATCCCGACTCGCCCCTGGCCCCGCAGCACGAGGACACGCTCAACGGCCTGGTGCGCCTGGTGGACCACGAGGTGCAGCAACACACCGGCTCCGAGCTCGACCCGCAGATCTACCGCACCCTGTGGCTGGGCCTGGAGGGGCTGTGCGCCTACCGGCGGGATCACGGAGAGCTCACGGCGCCAGACCTCGGGCGCATCGGCGAGATCGCCGAGGCCCTGTTCGCGGCCATCCTGGCCTCCGCCTTCGACCTGCCCCAGGAGCAGAGCTGAACGGTGGGTACGCCGCCTGACCATCTTCCCGGTGATCGAGCACCGGATGCAGCGCGATCCGCAGCAGCGCTGCCCCTCCGCCCGCGAGGCCCTCGCGGCGCTGCAGCCGCCCGAGGAGATCGAGGATGCCCCCCTTCTCCAATAGCCGCGACACGCCGGGCAGGGCCCCGATCTTCCCATTTCATAGGCAGTGTTTTTCGCTTGAATCCGCCCGAGAAGATCCTATTCTGCCCGAAGAATCACTGCCATCGGGCGCCCTTGGCGCCGGTGGCTCGATGCAGGGCGTGCTCTGCAAGAAGGGATCGAAGCGGGACCCTCGATTGGCACAAGGAGCCAGCGCGATGAGCGACATTCCCCAGGATCTGAAGTACACGCAGGAACACGAGTGGGTGCGAGTCGTCGAAGACAACCTGATCCGCATCGGGATCACCGCCCACGCCGCAGAGCAGCTCGGTGACATCACCATGGTGGAGCTTCCCCGGGAGGGCGACGAGGTGGACCAGGACGACGAATTCGGGACCATCGAGTCGGTCAAGGCCGTCTCGGCGGTCTACGCTCCCGTCACCGGCGTCATCGACAAGGTCAACGAAGTGCTCGAAGACAACCCGGAGTACATCAACGAGGACCCCTACGACGAGGGCTGGTTGGTGGAGATCAAGATGTCCGAGCCCGAGCAGGTGAGCGCACTGATGGACGCCGCGGCCTACGAGCAGTTCATCGCCGAGCAGGAGGATTGATTGCCCACCCGTCGCGGTGACGCCTGCTCCTCCCCTCCTCGTCCGGGCGGTGAGGCTGGCCCCGCCCGCCTCACCCCCTCCCGGGTGACTCGCCTCCCGCTCCCGGCGCCGACCTCCTCGCCGAGCGCCAACGCACGAAAAACGCACGCACCAGGGACGCAAGCACTACGGATGCGCGCCGCACCGATGCGCGCCGCACCGATGCGCGCCGCACCGATGCGCGCCGCACCGATGCGCGCCGCACGG
>CAYFWA010000157.1:2981-6256 GCA_964346625.1 uncultured Myxococcales bacterium | reverse complement strand
CGCCCAGCCACCGGCGCCGCCGCACCGATGCGCGCCGCACCGATGCGCGCCGCACGGAATACGCCCCGGCGCGACGGGATGCGCCCAGCCACCGGCGCCGCCGCACGCCGCACCCCCGGGTCGCCTTCACGGAAGCACGAATGAGATACATCCCCCACACCGAATCCGACATCACGCGCATGCTCGAGGTGATCGGCCTCTCTTCGGTGGACGAGCTGTTTCGAGCAATCCCCGCTGCGGATCGCATGACGGGAGAGCTAGAGCTGCCTCCGCCGTACGACGAAAGCCGGTTGCTCGACCTTTTGCGCCACCTGGCCGGGCGGAACTGCTCCCCCGCCGATGGGGGAGGGCTGTTGACCTTCCTGGGCGCCGGCGCCCACCGACACACGGTGCCCTCCGTGCTGGATCTGATGGTTCAGCGCGCCGAGTTCCTCACGGCCTACACCCCCTACCAGGCGGAGATCAGCCAAGGCACCCTGCAGACCATCTTCGAGTTCCAGACCACGGTCTGTGAGATGTTCGGCCTGGAGGTGGCCAACGCCTCGCTCTACGATGGCGCCACGGCCGCCGCCGAGGCGTTGCTCATGGCCCACCGGATCATGCGCCGGCAGACGCTGGTGGTCTCCGAAGGGGTCCACCCCGAGTACCTGGCCACCGCCGAAACCTTCCTATCCGGGCTCGTGGATACGGAGATCGTCACTGTCCCCCTGGGCCCGGACGGGCGCACCGATCGCGAGGCGTTGGAGGATGCGCTGACCCGAGCCGCCCAGGGCCCGAGCCCGGAGGCGGGCGCCGCCTGCGTGCTGGTGCAGTCGCCCAACTTCTTCGGGGTGGTGGAGGAGCTCGCGCCGCTTTCCGAGCTGGCGCACGAGGTGGGCGCCCTGGCCATCGCGGCGGTGCCCGAGCCGGTCTCCCTGGGGCTGCTCGAGCCTCCGGGCGACTGCGGCTGCGACATCGCCGTGGGCGAAGGGCTGGGCTACGCCGTGCCGGTCTCCCTCGGCGGCCCCGGCGTGGGGCTGTTCGCGAGCCGCGAGCGCTACAAGCGACAGATCCCGGGCCGGCTGGTGGGGGAGACCACGGACCAGGCCGGGATGCGGGGCTTCGTGCTCACCCTGGCCACCCGGGAGCAGCACATCCGGCGGGAGCGGGCCACGTCGAACATCTGTACCAACCAGGCCCTGGTGGCGCTGTGCTTCACCATCCAGTCCGCCCTGCTGGGCAAGACGGGCTTCGAGCGACTGGCCCGGCTGAACTTCCACAAGGGACAGTACGCCCGCCAGCGCATCGCCGACCTGCCGGGCTACCGCCTGCGCTACGACGGGCCCACGTTCAACGAGCTCGCCGTCCAGGTCCCCGGCGGGGACGCCGAAACCCTGGTGCGGGCGCTCTCCGACGGGGACCGCCCGCTGGTCCCCGGGGTGGCCCTGGGCCGCTTCCGGGAGGAATGGCGCGATACCCTGCTGGTGAACACCACCGAGATCCACTCCCGCGAGGACATCGACCGCCTGGTGTCCGCCCTGCGGACGTGGGGGGAGGAGCACGGCGCATGAACCAGAGCTGTATCACCCGGGGCTTGCTCCACTACGAGCCCTTGTTGTTCGAGCAGGGGGCACCGGGCCGCAGCGGCGCCTCGCTGCCGGAGCTGGACGTCCCCGAGACCGACCCACAGCAGGCCCTCGGCGACGAGCTGCTACGCTCCCGGCCGGCGGACCTGCCGGAGGTGAGCGAGGTGGAGGTGGCGCGGCACTTCACGCGCCTATCGCACTGGAACCACGCCATCGATCTCGGAATGTATCCCCTGGGGTCCTGTACCATGAAGTACAACCCCAAGGTCAACGAGGTCACCGCCCGGCTGCCGGGCTTCGCCGGCCTGCACCCCTACCAACCCCACGGCCAGCTCCAGGGGGCCTTGCAGCTCCTGTGGGAGCTGGAGCGAAGCCTGGCCGTCATCTCCGGGTTCAGCCGGGTCACCCTCCAGCCGGCCGCCGGCGCCCACGGGGAGCTCACGGGCCTGCTGATCATCCGCGCCTACCACGAGGCTCAGGGAGACCCGCGCCGGAAGATCATCATCCCGGACACCGCCCACGGCACCAACCCCGCCTCGGTGGCGCTCAACGGCTACAAGCCCGTAGCCGTGAAGACCGGCAGAGACGGCGTGCTGCGGCCGGAGGACGTGGAGCCGCTGCTGGACGACCAGGTGGCCGGCATCATGGTCACCAACCCCAACACCCTCGGCGTGTACGAGACCCACCTGCGCGAGATCGCCGAGCGGGTCCACGCCGTGGGGGGGCTGGTCTACATGGACGGTGCCAACCTCAACGCCATCCTGGGCAAGGTCCGGCCGGGGCAAAACGGCGTGGACGTGATGCACTTCAACCTCCACAAGACCTTCTCCACGCCCCACGGCGGCGGCGGGCCGGGCGCCGGCCCGGTGGGGGTGGTGCCCCGGCTGGAGCCGTTTCTGCCCGTGCCCACGGTGGAGCGTGACGGGGCGGCGGTAGAGAAGGGGGGGGAAAAGGAGGACGCCCGCTACCGGTTCGACTACGATCGCCCCCAGAGCATCGGCCGGGTTCGATCGTTTTACGGCAACTTCGCCGTGCTGGTGCGCGCCTTCACCTTCATCCGCGAGCTCGGGGGGCCCGGGCTCACCCGCGCGGCCGAGATGGCGGTGCTCAACGCGAACTACATCCGGGCGCGCCTCAAGGACCTGTGGCCCCCCAGCCACCAGGTGGACACGCTGCACGAGACGGTGTTCAACGGCAAGGCCTTCAAACGGGAGACGGGCGTGAGCACCATGGACGTGGCCAAGCGGCTCATGGATCACGGCTTCCACCCGCCCACCGTGTACTTCCCGCTCATCGTCCCCGAGGCGCTGATGATCGAGCCCACCGAGTCCGAGCCGCCGGCCGAGCTGGATCGCTTCTGCGACGCCATGTGGCACATCCACCAGGAAGCCCGGACCTCCTCCGACATGGCGCGACAGGCACCCCACCAGACCGGCCCGCGGCGCATGGACGAGACCCGGGCCGCCCGCAAGCCCAAGCTCCGCTGGACCCGTCCCGCCGAAGACGAGTAGTCGCCCCGCGATCGGTGCCCCGTCGCGCCGGCGAGCGCGTTGCGACCCGCGAGACTCCACTGTAAAGTGCGCCCATGGCGAAGCGGCGAAAGCAGCGCAACAAGAGCCGCCGGCCCGCTGGGAGCGGCGCTTCGTCCAGGGGCGGCGGCGCTTCGTCCAGGGGCGGCGGCGCTTCGTCCAGGGGCGGCGGCGCTTCGTC
>CAYFWA010000157.1:0-2881 GCA_964346625.1 uncultured Myxococcales bacterium | reverse complement strand
CCGCGCCAAACGCGGGCGCCCGCCCGCCACGCCGGACGCCGACTCCGCGCCAGGCGCCGTCCCCGGCCGC
Source organism: uncultured Myxococcales bacterium (assembly GCA_964346625.1). Taxonomy (GTDB): domain Bacteria; phylum Myxococcota_A; class Polyangia; order HGW-17; family JAJRWW01; genus CAYFWA01. Next base: position 2,811 of record CAYFWA010000157.1, on the reverse strand, counting down.
GTAAAACGCTCCGGATCTCCGTCCCCTGACACTCCCCTGGACCGGCTCCCGTTGCGGCTGCTGTTGGTCATCCTGTATCTTTTCGGCGCCGCTGGCGCGTGCGTGGTGTCCCTGTTCACGCCCCCTGCCGTAAGCGGCGTGGTCCCGGCCACCGGGGCGCTGGGAACCCCGGGCGTGCTGGGCCTGCTGGGGGCCGCCTTCGCGGTGGCGGGCGGTGGCTTGGCCCTGCGCCGCGGCTGGGGCTGGTGGCTGGCCTCGGTGCTGGCGCTGGCCAACATCTTTTTGAACCTGCTGGCCGCCATCCTGGCCAACACCGGGACCGCGGTAGCCGGCGTGGACCCCGATCTGCTGGTGCTGGCGGCGACGGTTCGCCTGGCGGTCTGGACCGCCGTGGGGCTTTGGCTCCAGGGCTACCGGGTGGTGACCCTCTTCGGGCTCTCCTGGGACCGGGAGCAGGAGCGTCAGCGCACCCACCACGTCCTCACCGGGGCGCTGGTGCTCACCGTCGCCGCCTGGCTTCTGTAGCGAAAACGTGTCGCCGCCCATCCACACCGTTGCCGTCGCCCCCGACAGCTTCAAGGGGACGCTCAGCGCCACCGAGGCGGCCGAGGCCATCGCCGCGGGGGTGCGCCAAGCCGCCCCTCGTGCCCGGTGTCGCTTGCTGCCCATGGCCGACGGCGGCGAGGGCACCGCCGCCCTGCTCGCCCGCGTGACCGGTGGCCACTGCGAGACCGCGGACACCGAGGATCCCTTCGGCCGGCCCCTGACCGCGGAGCTGGCCTGCCTGGGGGACGGCGTCACCTGGGCGGTGGACACGACCGCGGCCTCTGGGCTGACGCTGCTGGGCGCCGGGGAGCGGGACCCCCTGCGGGCCAGCTCCACCGGGACCGGGCGGTTGATCCGCGCCGCCTTCGAGCGGGGCGCCCGGCAGGTGCTCCTCGGCCTGGGAGGGTCCGCCACCGTGGACGGCGGCAAGGGGCTGTGCGAGGCGCTGGGCTACGCCTTCCTGGATCGGCGGGGGCGGCCCCTGCCCCCCGGCGGCGGCTCCCTCGCGACACTGGAGCGCATCGAATCCCCCCCCCCGTCCGCCCGCGTCGCTGTCGAGGGCGGGGCCCTCCGGCTCGCCTGCGACGTCCGCAACCCGCTGCTGGGTTCCGCGGGGGCTGCACGGGTGTTCGGCCCCCAAAAGGGAGCCTCCCCCGCGGTCGTGGCGCGCCTGGAGGCGGGCCTGACCCGCCTGGCCGACGTGCTGCGGCGGCGCCCGGGACCCTGCGGACCCGCCCCCGCCCCAGACATCGCCACGCGTCCGGGTGGCGGCGCCGCCGGCGGCATCGGCGCCACGGTGGCGGCCCTGCTCGGCGCCCCCCTGGACAGCGGCGGCGAGCGGGTGTTCGCCGCCGCCGGTTACGCCGCCCGGCTCGACGGCTGCGAGCTGGTGATCGTGGGCGAGGGGCGCCTGGACTCGCAGAGCGCGGAGGGCAAGGCGCCGGCCGTGGTGGCCGCCCACGCCCGACGGCGGGGCCTCCCGGTGCTGGCGGTGATGGGGACCTGGGGCGACGGGGTCGCGGAGCTGACCGTTGTCCAGGATCGGGAGGCCGCCCGCCCTCCCGAGGCCGGGGTCCCCTCGCCCGCGGAGGCGTACTCCGAGCTCAGCGCCGCCGCCGCGCGCCTCGTAGGCCGCTGGCTCCAGCGCGAATGAGGAGAGCCCTCCGGTTCAGGTGTCGCTCTCGCAGGCCGTGAGCTCGGGGCCGCAGCTCGCCTGCAGACAGGCGGCGTCCAGATCGCAACCAAAGGCGAGATCGCAGTTCTCCAGATCGAGGTAAAGTGACTGCGCCTGGGCGTCACCGTCGGTCAAGCACCCCTGGGCACACACCGCGTCCCCCCCGCAGCCCCGGGCGCACGCGAGGATCCCCGCGCAGGTGTCCCCCGCCGCCGGGCAGCAGCTCCCCTGCCAGCACTGGTTGTCGCCCTCATCGCAGTCCGGGCCCAGACAGTCGGGACCCTCGCCATAGCCGTCCCCGTCGCCGTCGGTGCAGCCCACGGGGCAGCAGCTCCCCTGCCAGCACTGGGCGTCGCCGTCGTCGCAATCGGGGCCCACACACCCGTCGCCCTCGCCGTAGCCGTCGCCGTCCGCGTCGGTGCAGCCCGTCGGACAGCAGGCCCCCTCCCAGCAGAGGATGTCGGAGTCGTCACAGTCGGGGCCGAGGCAGCCCGGCCCCTCTCCCCGCGCGTCCCCGTCGCCGTCCACGCAGTCCGCGGGGCAGCACGCCCCCTCGTGACAGTCGGGGTCCGCGTCGTTGCAGTCCGCGCCCGCACAGTCCGGTCCCTGGCCGTAGCCATCCCCGTCGCCGTCCGCGCACTCCGGTGGGCAGCAGGCCCCCTCGTGGCAGGCGGCGTCCGCGTCGTTGCAGTCCAACCCGGCGCAATCCCGCCCGATGCCGTAGCCGTCCCCATCCTCGTCCCGACAGTCCACCGGACAGCAGGCCCCCTCGTGACAGGTGGCGTCTAGATCGTGGCAATCGGGCCCGAGACAGCCGGCGCCGCTGCCGTAGCCGTCCCCGTCGGCGTCGGCGCACCGCAGCGGGCAGCAGGCCCCGGCGTGGCAGGCGGCGTCCCCGTCGTCACAGTCGAGGCCGGCGCAGTCCATCCCCTCCCCGTAGCCGTCCCCGTCCAGATCGAGGCAGCCGTAATCCTCTCGCTCACAGCCCGGGGCGCCCAACAGGAGCGCTGGCAGCACGAGCGCTGGCAGCATGAACGCTCGCAGCATGAACGCTCGCAGCATGAACGCTCGCAGCATGAACGCTCGCAGCA
>CAYFWA010000156.1:1765-11078 GCA_964346625.1 uncultured Myxococcales bacterium | reverse complement strand
GCTCGTGGCGCCGGTGACCCTGGCGGTGCTGCTGTCGGTCGCGGGCTGCGGTGACGACGACGGGCCGAAGCGCGTGCCGCTGGATCCGGGGGGCTGTGGCCTGCCGGCCTACGAGTGGCTGCCGGCCCGGAACACGGGGGCCGCGCTGGACTGGGAGGAGGACATCCTGAGCCCCATGGCCGCCGGCGGGGTGGACACGCTGCTTGCCGAATACACCGACGCGTTTTCGCCGGTGCCCTACGGCGCGCGGGTGTTCCGGCTGCGCTACACCACCCAGGACCGCGGCCAGCCGGTGGAGGCCACCGCCCTGGTGGGCCTGCCCTGGGCGCCGGAGCAGGCGGCCGAAAAGCGCCCCATCGCGGTGTGGACCCACGGCACCACCGGCTTCATGGGAAAGTGCGCGCCCTCGTACACCGGAGAGGGCGACATCTTCGGGGTCTACCTGCTGGCCGCGCTGGGTTACGTGGTGGCCGCGCCCGACTACATCGGGCTGGACGCCGGCGCCGATTTTTCCGAGCCGCCGCCGGTACGCCACGCCTACCTGAACATCGAGCAGACCGCCATCGGCACCCTCGACAGCGTCCGCGCCGCGGTGGCCCTGCTGGGCGGGCCGGGATCGGCGCCGGCTCCGGCCGAGCCGGTGGACACGCCGGTGATCCCGGACACCGACCAGGTGGTGCTGTGGGGCGGCTCGCAGGGCGGCCACGCCGCCCTGGCCGCCGACCTGCTGGCGCCCTACTACGCCCCCGCTCTCGGCGTGCGCGCCACCGTGGCCATGGTGCCCCCCACGGATCTGTTGGGCCTGGCCGACTACGCGGTCAGCGCGCCCAACCCGGCCACCCTCGCGGTGGCCGCCATGCTCGTGGCCAACCACTACTTCTACGAGGGCGCACAACCCTTCGACGCCCTGCTGTCGTCCAGCGCGCCCCTGGACGTGGCCAGCCGGCTGCCCGAGGCGCTGTACGATGGCTGCGACCCCGGCGACGTGGTGGACGACGCCACGCAGCTCGAGCAGGTCTTCGCCGCGGATCTGCTGGCCCAGGTCCAGGCCAGCGGCTGGGACACGGCTTCACCCTGGAGCTGCTATTTGCAGGAGAACTCCTTTGCCACCACCTCCATCGAGCGGCTGCGCGACACTCCCACCCTGGTGGTGCTCAGCGAGGACGACAACCTGGTCTACACGCCGGTGATCCGGGAGGACTTCGATCGGCTCTGCGACCAGGGCTACCCGCTCGAGTACCTCGAGTGCGCCGACGCCGGCCACGCCGAGGGCGCCGGCTGGTCGCTGCCCGAGCAGGCAGCGTGGGTGCAGGCGCGGCTGGCCGGCGAGCCCATCGACCCGGCCCGCCTCTGCCAGCGCCAACCCGCCCAGCGCTGCAGCGGCCAGCCGCAATAGGACGCAGGAGCCAGGGACCGCAGCCGGAGGGGATCGCTGGCGCCCGTAGGGCGCTCGGCGCGGGCCGCGCCAGCGCCGCGGGAGACGCACGCGCTGAGACGCTCGCGCTGAGACCCACGCGCTGAGACGCTCGCGCTGAGACGCTCGCGCTGAGACGCACGCGCTGAGACGCACGCGCTGAGACCCACGCGCTGAGACCCACGCGCTGAGACGCTCGCGCTGAGACGCTCGCGGTCGGGTCAGTCCTCGTCGTAGTTGGTCTTCACCGACGTGCCACCGCGGCCGCGGATGACCCCCCAGCCGCGGCGCGCCGGGCGGGTCATGGCCGGCCGGGTCATGGCTCCCCGAGCACCCGGGCCGGTGGGCCAGGTCTGCGCGGCGGGCCGACCGCCGGGCGTCCGGGCCACCGGCGCGCCGCCGCCCGCGTCCTCGTCGACCCCGGCGTCCGCCGCCACGCCGCCGTCCGCGTCCCCGGATCCAACCCCAGCGTCGGCGCCGGCTCCGCCATCGGGCGCGGGGGGCTGCTTTTCCAGCGGCACCGACAGGGTCCGATCCTCGTCCGGCGTGACCTCGCCTTCGTAGGGCGCATATCCCGGCGCCTCCACCCGGTAGGACAGCTTCCAGTCCGAGCGGGGCACCTCGACGCGCCCCTTTCGCACCGGCCGCCCCCCCAGCACCACCTGCGCGCCGTCGGGCAGGCCCTCGAAGCGCACCGCAACCGTGTCGGTTCGGCTGCCCCTCACGGTGGCGCCATGCCGGGAGGCCGCGGGGCGCGCGGTCCCGTCGTCGCCCTCGCTCCCTCCGCCGCCCTCCCCGCTCACCAGCACGCCGACCACCACGCCGGCCAGGGCGAGGGCGCCGACGCCGCCGAGGATCCAGGGCCAGCGGCGGCGGCCGCCGCCTTCGCGCGCCGCGGCCGCGCTCAGGGTCACCGTGGGGGTGGCGTCCTTGAGCTCCGCCGCGGCGGTGGACAGCGTGTTGGGCTCCTCGGCCGGTCCCCGCGCCCCGCTGCGCCGCGAGCGTCCCGGCTCGCCGTCGCGGCCTGGCGCGCGCCCCTCGAGCCCCTCGAGCCCCTCGAGCCCCTCGAGCTCCGCGAGCTCCGCGAGCCCCTCGGCCGCCTCCAGCAGGGCGTCGCGGAACGCGGAGACCGAGGCGAAGCGGTTTTCGCGCCCCTTGGCCAGCGCCCGGCTCACCACCGCGTCCAGGGCCTCGGGCAGCGCCGGGTTCAGCTCCCGGGCGGGCGGCGGCGTCTCGTTGACGATCTTGATGATGATCTCGTTGTAGTTGTCCCCGTCGTAGGGGGTCTGGCCGGTGAGCAGCTCGTAGAGCAGCGCACCCACCGCGTACACGTCCACCCGCGCGTCCAGGTCCCGCTTGCCGCAGGCCTGCTCGGGCGCCATGTAGTACGGCGTGCCAATGACCATGCCGGTGGAGGTGAGCTTCTTGAGCTCGCCCTTTTCCCCCCGCACGATCTTGGAGATGCCGAAATCCAGCACCTTGACGAAGTCCTCGCGGTCCCCGGCGCGCGTGAGGAAGATGTTTTCCGGCTTGAGGTCGCGGTGCACGATGCCCGCCTCGTGGGCGGGCTGCAGCGCGGCGAGCACCTGGGCCACCACGTCCACCGCCCGCGACACCGGGAAGCCCCCGTCGGCCTGCTCCATGGCGTCGGCCAGGGTCTGGCCCTCCAGCAGGGGCATCACCATGTAGGGCAGGTCGTCCTCGGTGCTGCCGATGTCGGTGACATCACAGATGTTCGGGTGCCCCAGGCTCCCGGCGATCTGGGCCTCCTGCATGAAGCGCTTCGCGGCGTGGTCCTCCTCGCGAAACTCCGCGTGGAGCACCTTGATCGCCACCTTGCGCCCGAGACCGACGTGGCGGCCCTCGTAGACCAGCCCCATCCCACCTTCGCCGAGGATCCGCCGCACCTCGTAGCGCTCGTCGATGGTCGTGCCGACGAGGCTCATCTCTCGATCGTAGGGGGCGGCGGCGGCCCTGTCAACGCGGTGGCGGCCCTGTCAACGCGCCGACGCCGCCTTGCCACCGTGGCCGATTCGGTCAGCGCACCGACAGGGCGGCGCCGAGGGCGCCGACGTACTGGGGGTCGGGCAGGACCTCGAGGTCGCGGTGGAGGCTGAGGGCTTCGAACAGGGCCTGCACCATGGCGGGGTTGAGGGCCACGCCGCCGGACATGAACACCGCCGCGTCGGGGGGCAGGGTGCCGGCAAGGGCGGCCACGCGAGAGGCGAGGCTCTGGTGCACGCCGCGCAGGATGCCGGGCACGGGCTTGCCCTCGGCCACCAGGGAGATCACCTCGCTTTCGGCGAACACCGTGCAGGTGCTGGACACGGGCACCGGCGCGGTGGCCTGGGCCACCTGCTCGGCCACGTCGGCCCAGCCCACGTCCAGCCGCCCCAGCAGCACCTCCAGGAAGCGGCCGGTGCCCGCGGCGCACTTGTCGTTCATGGCGAAGTCGTCCACCGCGCCGTCGGGCCCGAACTTGATCACCTTGGAGTCCTGGCCTCCCATGTCCACCAGCACGCCGGCGCGGCCCACGTGGTGGTGGGCGCCCCGGGCGTGGCAGGTGATCTCGGTGAGCACGCGGGAGGCGCCCACGCGCTTGCGGCCGTAACCGGTGGCGCCCACCGGGGCGTCGTCGGCCAGGCCGGCGCGCTCGCGCAGGGTCGCCAGCTCCTCGGTGGTCTGCTTTTCGATGAGGGGGTGCGAAGGCGCCAGGGCGCGCTCGAGGATGGTCCCGTGGCGATCCACCACCACCGCCTTCCAGGTGGTGGAGCCCGCGTCCACGCCGATGGCCACGGGGGGGCCGCCGCTGATAGCGACGTTCGAGAGGGTATCCGAGCTGTTGTCTTTGTCCGCAGCGCTCATTGGAAGCTCTCCCTCGTGGCGCTCATTGGAAGCTCTCCATGAAGGCCTGGACCCGGGTGAGGCCCTGCTCGGACGAGTAGGCTCGCGGGTCGTTGTGATCGGCCTCCAGCAGCAGGGCTTTGAGGCCGGCTTCTTTCGCGAGGCGGTCCTTGAGGTCCACCTGGCCGATGGAGTAGGGCTTGCACGACCGGTCGCTGTGCAAAAGCGCGCCGTCCACCTGGTACTCGCGGGCCAGCCGCTTCATGAGCTTGAGGCGCCGGCCGAGGTCCTCGTTGAGGATGATGTTGGTGTAGGCGTCGGCCGCCGAGCGCAAGATGTCGCTCGGGTCGATGCGGCGGCCGGCCTCGGCCCAGGCGTTGGTGTAGGAGGTCACCACGATGTTGAAGCCGTTTTCCGCCAGCAGGGAAGACAGCTCCCGGACGTTGAACCAGATGGGCAGATTGTCCCACATCAAGCGGTAGCGCTCGTCTTTGACGCCACCGATGCCGCGCTGCACGCGGTGGCGCAGCTCGTCGCGCAGGTGCCGGTAGTAGGCGTTGCACTCCTTTTCGCCCCGCAGGGTCACGATGGGGGCGATGTGGAAAAACCCGTCGAACCCGGTCCAGGGCGCCGGGCGGTGCTGGCTCTCGGCCAGACACTCCCCCCACAGCTCCGAGCCCCGCTGGGCCCGGCGCACCACCTCGGTGAGGTGCTCCCAGTCCAGGGGGCGGCCGGCCACGCGCTCGGCCACGGTGACCAGCTCGGTGACCTGATCCTGCACGTAGGTGAGATCGTGCGGCTGGGCCTCGCCGTAGACGAAGGGCGTGTCGATGATCACCAGGGGCACGTCGAAGTGCTGGGCCAGGCTGCGATACCAGTACAGCACCGTCTGACAGATGTTGGTGCAGCAGGCCAGCAGGTCCGGCCGTGGCAGGCGGCCCACCGGGGTCTTGTCCAGCAGCACGGCGCCGATGTCGGTGCGGGCGTAGCTGCAAAGCGACCGGTGATAGCCGTGGCGCTCGGCCTCGTCGGAGTACTCCGGAGTGAGCCGCTGCACCCCGCACAGGGCGGCGTGGTTTTCCGGATACACCGTGTGAAAGCCCAGGGCGCGCAGGGGCTCCACCGGAAAGCCGCTGGTGACCCAGGCCACGGGCACCGCGCCGTCGGCGTAGCGCCCCTCGAGGTAGTGCCGGGTCATGATCTCCTTGAGCCAGCGCACCGACTCCAGCGGCGGCCCGAAGGGGGACGGCTTGGCGGGGCGGCGGCGGCGCTGCAGGTCCTTGAGGCGGCGCTGCCAGCGCTGCAGGCCCATGAGCAGGGGGCCGCCGGCCCGCTTGATGGCTTCGTACTGGAGCCGTCTGGCCATCGGAAGCGAGGTCGGGATCGAGGTCGGGATCGAGCTCAGTTTCATGATCATCCGTTTTCGCGGCGCACGGCGGCCGGGCCCGCCGGGGCGTCAGTCGTCGCAGTGGTAGTCCCAGAGGCGACCGGGCGGCCCGCCGCCGTGCCCGGCACCGAGCCCGCCCCGGCGCCCGCCTGGCGCTCGGCCATCATCTCCACGAAGGCCTCCAGCCGGGTCACGGCCCGGCCCGCCAGCTCGGCCTCCAGCTCGCTGTCGAGCACCAGGAAGGGCACCTCGCGCTCGGTGAAGTGCTGGCGCAGGCCCGCCACGTCGAACAGCTCCGGCTCGCAGAACTGCACCGCCTGCAGCACCACGCCCTGGCAGCCGCCGGTGCGCAGGATCCGGTCCAGGTGGGCCAGCCGGCCGTCCAGGGTGGCGGCGCGGGTGGAGCACGGCGGGGCGGCGAGCATCCGATCGGTGAGGCGGTCGAGGGGGTCGACGGAATCGAGGGAGACGAGGGGATCGCCCTCCGGGTCGGGCGCCTGGCGCACCACGCGGCGCCCCACGGCGGCGAAGTCGTCCCCGCCCACGTAGGCGCCGGCCTCGGCCAGGTGATCCAGCAGGGCCATGGGCTCGGGCACGATGCCCGACAGCAAAAGCGGCACCCCGGTCTGCACGGCGGTGTCGGTCTGCGCCAGCCGCTCGCAGACCGGCCGCAGCTCGGCCAGGTGATCCTCGGACCACAGGTACTCGCCGCGGCGCAAAAGCTCGTAGAGCTCCCGGTCCGACAGGTCCACCCGCGCCCGGCCGTCGAGCAGCGCGGCCCGGCAGGCGTCGATCTCCTGGTGCAGCGAAAGGGCCCAGCGCAGCCGGTCGGGGTCCAGGGGCCGGCCGGCCACCGCGGCGAGCCCATCGGCCAGGTGCTCGAGCTCCCGGCGCACGTAGGCCCGGGCGCTGGGGCGGGGCTCGCCCTTGGGGATCCGGTAGCGCAGCGCGGGCTGGCGCGCGCCGCCCATGTCCGGGAGCTGGGTGGCGAGCCCCTGGATGGAGTCGCAGGTGTGGGGGAACAAAAAGGCCGCCACGTCCTCCGCGCCGCCTTCGGCGATGAAGGCCAGGGCGTTTCGGGCCACGGCGCAGACGTAGGCCTGCAGCCGGCCCACCTGGGCCCCGCGCGGCGGCCCCGGGGGGCCCCACAGCTCCACCGCCAGCAGGTCCAGGGCGGTGAGCAGCTCCTTGGGGTAGTAGATGGGCAGCACGGCCACGGCCTGGCGGCCGTGCTGCTCGCGTTGCTCTCGGATGACGGTCGTTCGCTTGCTCATGGACACCTTCGGATCCGGCTCGGGGTGCGGGCGCGCGTCGGCCCCCCGCTACGGGCGCCCTCGCGCCTCGCCGCCCGGGTACCCATCGGGCGCCGCGGGTCGGCGCAGGTCGGCGCGGGTCGGCGCAGGTCGGCGCGGGTCGGCGCGGGTCGGCGCGAGTCAACGCAGGTCAACCCAGGTCAACCCAGGTCAACGCGGCCTGGCGCATCATAGCCGATCGGGGGGGGCGAAAAGAAGGGGGGAACGCGCGCAGCGGCGCTCGCGGTGCGCGGCGCGCGGTGCGCGACGCGCGGCGCGCGGTGCGCGGTGCGCGGCGCGCGGCGCGCGGGTGTTTCAGCGGCGCTCGCGGTACTTCTGGATCAGCCGACGGATCTCGAGCTCCGCCTGGGCCAGGCGGCGCTGGGCGCGCTTGCGCTGGGCGAGGCCCTGGCGGATGGCGTCGAAGTCCTCGGCGGGGTAGGCCCGCATCAGGGTCTCGTAGGCAGCGGCCAACGACTCGAGGGCCGCGATCTTTTCCCGGTGGTGGGGCCGCAGCAGGTGGGACTCGACCTTCACCTGGCGCAGGGCGGCCAAGTAGTCGCGGACCTCCTTGACGAGCACCGCGCGCAGCAGGTCCACGCCGGCCTTCTGGTTGGTGTACACCTTGTCCTCGAACTCGGCGATGTGCTTGTCGAGGCGCCGCCGCTTTGTGCGCAGCCGCTGCATGCGCTCTTGATAATCGAGCACCTCGACGCGGACCTTGTCCATCTCGCAGCGGGCCAGCCGGCTGCAGCTCGCCGCCCCGACGCAAAGCAGGGCCAGGAGAAACGCGCGGCGCCCTGTCCCGGGACCTTGCGTATCTGGCGATGGCTTGGACATGAGGGTACCGCTCGCCGCTTTTTGGGAGGCCGGCCCCGGCGTCAGAACCAGCCGCAGCCCCGGACGTCGCGCACGGTGAGCAGCAGGATCAGCGCCAACAGCACGTAGAAGCCATACAGGTGGATCCGGGCCTCGCGCTCCGGCGAGATGCGCCACCGGGTGATGATCTCCACCACGCGGAACAGGATCCGCCCGCCGTCCAGGGCGGGGATGGGCAGCAGGTTGAACAGCCCCAGCAGCACGCTGAGCAGGATCACGATGAGCAGGGCGTTGTCCACCCCGGCCGAGAGCTGCTTTTGGACCTCCTCCACGATCCCCACCGGCCCCTTGGCCGAGGCAGCCATCTCCTTGTCGAACTGTACCAGCCGGGCCAGCCCCTGGAGCATCTCTTGGGATTTCCGCAGCGGATAGCTCAATCCGTTGACCAGGTTGTTGGAGAGTCCCTTGTCCACCCAGACGACCTTGGTTTCGAAACGCACACCGATGAGCCCGGTCTGCTCGTCGGGCTTGACCTCGCGCCGGAAGCGCTTTTCGCCCCGCTTGATCCAGAGGGTGACCTTCCAACGATCCCGTCCGGCCCAGGTGAACCCGGTGCGGGCCATGGCCGCCTGGGCCTTGAGATCGAAGGCCTTGCGGATGGGGCGATCCCCCACCCGCACCACCACGTCGCCCTGGCGCAGCCCGGTCTGGTCAGAGTGGGCAGGGGCCACGGACTCGACCTTGGCGCCGCCGCCCTCGGGCACGTCCGCGAAGGTGATCCCGGCGAAGGGATCGCCTTTGGGGGCGAGCTGGTGGTGGACCACCACGTCCTCGTCCTTGCCTGCGCGCTGGACCGTGAGGGCCATGCGCGACAGCGCCTTGCGCTTCTCGGGGTCGGGCTGGTAGCGATAACCGGCCTGCTGGCGGGCCAGCACGTCCTTGAAGGCCTCGATGTGCCGAACCCGGTAGCCGTCCACGTGGGTGATCACGTCACCGGCCTTGAGCCCGGCCTGGTCGGCCGGCTTGCCGTCGGTGACCTCGGCCAGCCGCAGCGGGTAGGGGCGGTCCGTGCGGTGGTTCATCTGGGCGGTGCCGCAGGCGCTGTAGACCACCCCGGCCATGAGGAAGGCGAAGGCGTAGTTGGTCACGGGACCGGCGAAGATCACCGCGGTGCGAGCCCACACCGACTTGTTCTCGTACAGCCGCGGATCGTCGAGATCCTCGTGCTCCTCGCCCGGGTTCATGCCGTCGATCTCCACGAACCCCCCGAAGGGGATGGCGGCGATCTGGTAGGTGGTCTCCCCGACGGTACGCTTCCAGAGCACCGGCCCGAAGCCGATGCTGTAGCGGAGCACGCGCATGCCGGTCCACTTGGCCACGAGCATGTGCCCGGCCTCGTGGATGGCGATGAGAAACCCCAGGATGAGGATGGCGAGCAGCAGCGTAAGGGGAGTGACAGTCATCTTGCGTCGGTATCGGCGAGTGTTTCCGTGTTGGCGAGTGGCTCGGTGTCGGTCTCGGCGAGCGGCTCGGTGTCGGTCTCGGCGAGCGGCTCGG
>CAYFWA010000156.1:0-1665 GCA_964346625.1 uncultured Myxococcales bacterium | reverse complement strand
GCCATGTAACAGGATCTAGCCATGTAACAGGATCTAGCCATGTAACAGGATCTAGCCATGTAACATCCCCGGCTGCCCGGTGGACTCCAAGGTGCTGCGCCACAGGTCTCCCTCGAGATCCACCACCTTGCGGAAGGCGGTGACCACGGGCAGGGGCACGTGGGTGAACCGCTCGTGCCAGATCCCCACCGCGATGCCGGTCTTGCCCGCCATGGCGGCGTGCACGGCGTTGCCGCCCAGGGTCCCACAGAAGATCGCGTCCTTGGAGTTGGCCGGAGCGGCGCGGATGATGTAGCTCGGGTCGATGTACTTGACGGTGATGTCGTCGCCCTTGCCCTTGAAGTGCGTCTTGATGGCCCCGGTGAGAAAGGGCCCGATGTCGCCGAGCTTGACGTTGCCCGAGGCGTCGCGCTCCCGAGTGGCGCGGGCGTCGGCCTCCAGCAGCGACTGCCCGGCGCCCTCGGCCGCCACCACCACGGCGTGGCCGCGGCGGGCCAGGCGCTCCTCGAGCCAGCAGAGCACCCCCGCGTCGCCCGCGAGGTCGAAACGCTGCTCGGGCACCAACACCAGGTTCACCTCCCGGCAGGCCAGGGCCGCCGAGCAGGCGATGTAGCCCGAGTGGCGCCCCATGAGCTTGACCACCCCCACCCCGTTGGGCGCGCCGGTGGCCTCCACGTGGGCCGCCCGGATGGCCTGGGTGGCCGTATCCACCGCCGTGTCGTAGCCAAAGGTGCGGCTGATCATGGGGATGTCGTTGTCGATGGTCTTGGGCACGCCCACCACGGCGATCTTGAGCCCCCGCCGCTGGACCTCCTCGTGGATCTTGTTCGCCCCCCGCAGCGTGCCGTCGCCGCCCACGGTGAACAGCATGCTCACGTTGAGCCGCTCCAGGGTGTCCACCATGGCGTCCACCGGCTGGGGGCCCCGCGAGGAGCCCAGCACCGTGCCCCCCTGATCGTGGATGTCGGAGACCCGCTCCGGGGTCAGCTCCATCACCGGAAGCCCGTACTCGGGGCTGAGGCCCTGGTACCCGTAGCGGAAGCCCAGGATGTTTCGCACCCCGTAGGCGTGCCAGAGCTGCATCACCAGGGCGCGGATGACGTTGTTGAGCCCGGGACAAAGCCCGCCGCAGGTGACGATGCCCGCGCGGACCTTGCTCGGCTCGAAATAGATCCGAGACCGGGGACCGGCCAGCTCCACGGATGGGGGCTCCTGGCCCGACTGCCGATACGCCTCGAAGCTCGACAGCTCCACGTCCACCAGCAGCCGCTCCTCGTCCGGCACGAAGTTGGCGATCTCGTCCCCGTCCTCCTCGTTGAGCCGCAGCGGCGAGGTCACCTTGCGGGTCCCCAGGGTCGGCACGGTCAGTTGCGTCTTGTCGAACTTCATCGGGGGATCTCCCTCCATGGGCGCGGGGCATCCGGGAGCAACGCCGAGCCCGCGCGCCCGGCGCCGCCTTGGCGCTCCGGCCATAGTACGAAGGTGCCGCTGCGATGTCCACGCAGGGTCCACCTCGAGCCCGGCACCCCCCGGGGTCGCTCCAAGAGCGCACGGGAGGCTCAGGCCCCGATCACGAATAACCTGATCGTTCAGGCCGCCGATCCATCCCCGCTGGCTGCGTTCACGTCATGAAGATCACCTCCTGCTCCGTGACCATGCCGAGCG
>CAYFWA010000155.1:0-11084 GCA_964346625.1 uncultured Myxococcales bacterium | reverse complement strand
TTACTTCATCACCTGCAATCCCGAGATCATCCACGAGCCAGCACGAATGAACCCGGATCCTCCCACGGGCTTCAACGACGAGCGGTATGCTGCAATCGTTTTCGACGCCTCCTCCGACCCGGTGCCACAACCCTACACCAGCGGGAACCTCGTGGCCGGAGCACACCTGGCCTTCAGCCGAGCCCGGGTCCACGACGAAAGCGGCGCCTGGAACGAGGAGAGCGGCCCGATCACGGGCGCGGGGCCCAACTTGAATCCTCCTGAGTTTACGGACTACGGCTGGTCCAACCGCATTCACTGGTACACCGGGAACCTGGGCTCTGACGATGGAAGACCTGGATCGTGCTACCACTTGACGATCACAGATCCCGAGGGCTAGCCAACCCCGGGTCTCACGATATCTGACGCAACGCCTCTTCAATTAGAGCGTATCTGGGGAGTAGAGATGGCCTGGACACCGAAGACCTTTGGCTTGGGACCGGAGCGCATCACCAACGAGTGGCTGAACGCCCTTCAGGGTGCGATCCAGAGCAACAGCAACATCCTCGAGCGGCACCATGGCGGCGTGGTGTGGGGCTGCCGGCCCACGTTCTCGGTGGGAAGCGGAGGCGCGCTCGAGATCACCGTCACCGAAGGAGCGGTGATCTCGAGCGGCACGTACTTCGACATCACCGCGCAGACGATGGTGGTCATCCCGCCGGGTGCAGAAAACCAATACTTTGTTTGGATTTACGTGAGCTCCGCGGGTGAGCTGGAGGTGTTGGCTCATGAAGATCCAGGGCCATGGCCATCGGACACGCCGGAGCCCGAAGACCTCGAGGAGAATCTCGCGGTGCTGGGCTTCGGGCGGATCGTCCTGGATGGGACATGGTCCTGGAGCTTCGGACACGACATCCGGCAGTTTGTGCGCGAGAAGCCCAACGGCGCGGTGCTGGTGGTGGGGGACCTCGATGCCGGCGCGGACTTCGAGAGCCTGCAGCAGGCGCTGGACTACCTGTTCGCCTGCGACGCCGGCGCGAACGAGGTGCCGCGGCGCATCCTCGTCACGCAGAGCCAAGCCGTGGACGAGCCGGTCCGCGTGCGTACCGACGGGGTGATCATCGAGGGGGTGCTCAACGAGGTCGGGGCTCCCGATCCCGACTCCGAGGACGAGGACGAGCGGATCATCCTCACCTGGTCCCACGGAGACGGTACCCAGCCGTCCGGTGGTGCCCTGTTCGACCTCCAGAGCCATTCGGACATCGAGCTGCGGCGGCTGCACCTCGTCCGCGAAGACACGGCCACCTGGTGCGCGGTCTACAATGCGCGGCACCGGTTCCTGATGGAGGGGTGCATCGTCGGCACCCAGGGCCGGGATGCCTTGCTGTCGGTGGTGGTGGACTTTGGTGACAACGCGACGGACGGGGTGCGTTTCGAGCACAACCTTGTGTACGGCATGCGGCGCGGGCTTTTCGGATACACGGCCACCTCCGAGGAGAGGCCCGTGGCCGAGGGAGCCGACGTCGGCTGGCTCCGGCGGTCGGTGGTGGCGCACAACTACGTGTCCACCATGGGCCTCAAGGAGCCCCGGGACCCGGGCAAGGAGTGGGACGAATGCTGGGATGAGTGTGGCAAGGATCTCTCGCGGGTCGACCGCCCCCCCTGGACCGACCCGGGGCAGTACTTTTTTGCCATCGACTGCGGCGTCTACAACGATGAGAACAATGGGAGCGCGTTCAACACGATCCGCGGAAACGTAGTGAACCGCAGCATGTGCGGGATCCGCGTGGGGCGCTTCTCCTCGGTACGGGCCAACCTGCTCCACGACACGGTGCTGTTCGGCGTGCTGGCCACCGTGTACCCCGAGGGCCCACCCGGCAGCCTGGTCGCCGGGGAGTCCGATCCCGTGGGCGCCACGGAGATTGCCGCCAACACGATCACCTTCACCGACTTCGACGACGCCCCCTGGTGGCGGGCCGGGATCCGGCTGGAGCTGACCACGTGCCACGTTTCCGACAATGCCGTCCTGTCCGGCACGGCGGCCTGCGGGATCGTGCACGGCCCACTGGACCTCGCAGACACGGAGGCCAGGCGTGATCACTTCATCGCGCTGCGCGACGGCGGCCACGCCGTGGTGGGCAACAGCATCGTGCTGGCTCCCGTCGATGCGAACGGGGTGGTCGACCATGGCCAGGTGAGCACCCGGGTCGGCGTCGGCATCGCCCTGTTCTCAATCCAGAACCGGGTCACGGACAACGGGATCTTCCACGCCCGGACCGGCATCTTCGCCACGGCCTACAACGTGATCGCAAACAACGTGATCGAGCCGGCCGTGCTGGGGATCTTCGCCTGGAGCTACAATACGGTCAGCGGCAACACCATCGGGTGGTACCCACACACGGCCAACGGCTTCCCCTGGCTCCCGGAGGAGCTCGTCTCCGTTCAGCAGGTCGAGAGCGAGCTGACTCCCGTGAAGAACGTGGAGATACCGCCGGCGCCCTTGGGCCAAGGGGCCATCATGCTGTCCCTGCGGAACGTGTGCGCCGGCAACGCCGTGGCCTGCATCGGGGGAGGCGACCCCAGCGGGACGGTCGCAGTGGCCATCTTCGCGGCCGACTGGGCCAAGTACCTGTATGGACGCGAATTCCAGAAGCTCTTTTCAAAATTCTGGAAGAGCGTCGACCCGCTCGAGCAGCAGCTCGCCCTTCGGATCGGAATGGTCGAGCCAAAGGTCGGGGGCAACCTGATCGAGGGTGCCACGATCCACCTGGCCAACCTCGAGGCTCGCTCCGGTGGCGCAGGCTCGTACGCGGTCCATGGGGTCGTCGTGGATGACACGGAGCCTGACACCGTGATCTCCGACGTGATGATCCGCAGCGGCTTGATCGGCATCTGGGTTCGCTCCGGCGGGGCGTCCATCTCCGGTTGCACGGCCTGGGCGTGTCGGGAGACCGCGCTGCAAGTGGACGGCGGCCACGGCAGTCGGATCTCCGGATGCTCCTTCATGACCAACTACCATCGCACCGCGAACATCGGCGAGTATGCCGCCGGCACGTCGGTTCACGACTGCCTCTTGTGGCAGATCTCACGCAGCGAGTCGCGCCGCCCGGGCATGACCTGTCTCCAGGTAGACGCCGACCAGGTCCAGGTGAACGACTGTGCGCTGCTGAACTATGGGAGCAACTGCATCGATTGGAACGGGAGCTACGGCGTGTGCGGTGGCTGCTGGTTCCTGGCAGGAGATCGAGATCCCCAGGGGGACCCGCAGTCTCCGCAGATTCGGTTCGCCGCCATCCGGTTTTTGCGCGAGAGCTTCGAAGATCAGAACGATCCCGGTGCGTTCTACTACCCGCGCGCAGGCACGAGGGGCAACCTCGTGCACACGGCGCACATGCTGAACTGCTCGCCGCTCGGCAAGCACGATGGGGAAACCGAATCCAGCCCGGTCGAGTGGTCGAACGCGTTCTGGATGTACGACGTATCTCAGAGCGCTCAGGACTTCGAGAAGGATAACCCCGATCCACCACAGTACGGTTCGCAGCAGGGCCGATGGACGAACCGCGTGGCCGTCGAAAGCTGCCACTACTGGGTGTGGCCGACACCGCCGTACTAGCGGCGGAGGGTTCCTTTGGGAAACGCTGCACCTACCTGGTCGGAGATTTGCATATGGGCGGAAATGAGCTCGACCGAGCATTGAAAAAGCTCGACGGAGACCGGGCGGCTGCGCCCCTGCTGGTCGCAAGGGATCGGCTGATCGCCTCCCGCGATGAGGCAGAGAAGGCCATCCGGGATGCGCATCAAGCCCTCGAGTCGTTGATTCGAGAGTCGGAGACGCTCCCGGAACAGATCCGAGAGCTGGAGCATGAGATCCTGGCGCTGGCGGGGAGCCGGTCGCGGTCGTCGATGCCGGTATCACACCAGACCGACGAGCGGCAGCACCTGCGCGAGCTTCGGGACCGTCTCGCGTCGCAGATCCGCAACGCTCGCCGGGCGGTGCGCGCTGCGCGAGAAGCACGGCTCGGCCCCCCGGCTCCGAAGAAGGCGCTCCAACCGGGGTACGCAGCCGCTGTGATTCTGGGAGGCAGCCTCGGCTCTTTGGAGGTTCCAGAGGCGGCCGGGGTGCTTCCGAGCTGGCGGCCGGGTGTGACCAACGCCCGCGGCACAGCGCAGGCCATGATGGCTCGCGCGGAACGAATTCGGCAGGGCCAGGACGCTCAAGCAGAAGAGAGGCCACCGCAGGCCGGCACCGGTGACCGACCATCCATCCGCCGACCGAGTCACGAGCTCGAGGGGACGACCTGATGTCCTTCACTCCGTTCACCTACGACAGGCACCTCAAGTTCCTCACCGATACGCTACGGGTGCAGCTGCCCGAGGCGGATCTGTCGACCGGGAGCTTTTGGCAGATCTGGGCCCAGGGCCAGGCGCGAGGGCTCGCCAGCGTCACTTCCGCGCTGAACTTTACTCAGCGGCAGATCCTGCCCGACCTGGCCCGGGGGCTGGACCTCGACCACCACGGCGCGGTCTATGACCTACCCCGGCTCCAGCCGGACAGGGCTCGAGGCAGCGTCACCGGTACAGCGGTGGCACCCTACCAGCCGCCGACGACACCCGACCTCTACCTGAGAGACCTGTCCGGCAAGGAGTACGACATCGACGACCTGGACACCTTCGAAGTGCCCTTCGCCGGGGCCTTCGAGGTGTCGGTGACTGCGCGAGAGGCCGGCGCAACGGGCAACCAAGTCCCGGACACGCCCCTGACCCTGGTCTCCGACGGTGCTCCGGTCCCCGCCGAGCTTGACCCGGAGGCGCGGGTCCTGAAGCCGGGGCTCGCCGGAGGCCGGGACCTCGAGACCGATCCGGCCATGCAGGCCCGGATCGTGTCCACTCTGTCGGCCGGTCGCCTCAAGGACAGGGAGGAGGACTACCTGGCCTGGGCGCTCGCCACGCCGCCGGTGGACGATGACGGCCACCGGCGCTCCGTGTCCCAGGTGTTCGTCTACCAGGACCCGGTCGCGCCGAACCGCGTGTACATCTTACCGCTGCTCTCCGCACCTGAGCGCATCGGGCCCGACGGGCTCGCCCAGTCCGTGTTCAACACCGTGGAGTCCCTTATCCCAGTGACCGTGGATCCCATCGTCCCCCGGATCGTGCCCATTCCGGTGGATGTCGCGCTGCGGCTGAAGCCGACGGCCAGAGCCCGCTGGGACTGGTACGGGTACCAGCGCATCGTAGCCGGCGGCTCGGAGCCGGATCGGGCGATCCAGCTCTTCGTTGGGACCGATGCGGATGGAGTGGAGCTCAAGGGCGTGGACGGCCTGCGCCCCGGGATGCGGGTGCTGGTAAACGGCGAACAGCGCCAGATCGGCAACGTGGACCACCAGAACCAGGTCCTCACGCTCACCGAGCCGCTCACCACCATCCCACAGGCCGACGACGTCGTGTACCCCGGCGGAATGGTCACCGGACCGGTGCAGGAGGCCATCCGCTCGCTCTTCGACGTCACCACCCCGATCCACCGCGTGGCCATGGGCCAGCTGGACCCGGTGACCGTGCTGGAGTCGGCGGTCACTGACATCGCCATGGAGGTGGCGGACGTGCACGACGTCGACGACGTCGAGATCACGGGCGTGGTCAATACGCTGCTCTCCACCCCCGCCTACCAGGCCGGAACCCTGTCCTATCTGGCGGTCCCCGGCGAGATCTCGGTGATGCCCATGAGCGGCGCTTAGCCTGTTGGGAAGGAGAACCCATGCCATTTCCGAGCTACGATCGCGAGACCCTGCTCCGGTTCGCGCTGGCCACCATGCGCAACCGGCTGGAGGTAGACGTGTCCGAGGGGACGTTCTGGTTCCGGCTGGCCGAGTCCTGGGCCGAGGCACTCACGTCACTGTCCGGACAGCAGCAGTACATCGCGATGCAGATCTTCCCGGAGACCGCCGACGCCGAGGTGCTCGATCGGCACGCCAGGCTTCGCGGAGTCGTGAGAAAGCAGGAGCGCCGGGCCGGGGGTCTGACGACCGTGGTCCTGAGCTACGAGTGATCCAGGGGGTCGAGCATGTCGAACGACGATCCGATTCTTCTGCCCATCGCAGAGATACCCATCGAGTACGTCCACTTCGCTCCACTGCCGAACGAGCGGCGAGTCTCCATTTTCGCGGTGGTCCAGGACGGATCGCTCGTGGCAGAGCAGGAGAACCGGCCGCAGATCAATGCGCCCGCTGCTGCGGGCGAGAGCTGCACGTGGAACGTGGTCGACGTCGCTGAGCTCACCGGCCAACCCACCTTCTGGATGTCGACCAGCGGCTCGGACAGCTCGACCCAGGCGAAGCTCAACTGGGCCGGGATCGACCCCAAGGACTGGGAGCTCGGCCGGGTCGGCCGGGTCACCATCGAGTGCACGGGCGATTCCGGCACAGAGACCATTGTGGTGCGCGTGGAGGTCCGCTCCATCGGCATCCGCGACCTCACTTTCTTCACACCGGCCAACTCGTTTGTGTTGGAGCCCAACGCGAGGAGCACCTGGGGCGGGAGCTACGACTATACGTTGAAGCCGCCGCTGGGCAGTGACAAGGTCGTCGACTTCGGGGTCCAAAAACGCCCGTCGCCCTCGTCTGACATCGGCGTGGAGCTCTACCTGGATCCGGACAACCGGGACTTGTTCAACCGCGCCCGCGATAGCTGGGTGGAGCTTCGGATTTCGGGGCAGGGTGATGCGGCGAGGTTCCGGCTGCGGCTGGCCATCCGGCCGCTCACCGTAGCGGGCGGCTCCTATCCTTGCGAGGCCGAGCTGGAGCTCGTCCGCGGGCAGACCCTCCAGCTCGAGATTGACGGCGATCCGTCCGTGCCGAACGGCTACTCCTGGACTCTGGAGGGCTTCAACGTCGGGCGGTTCAAGGGGGCGCCTTCCTTCGCCTCCATTGGGAATACCGCGTCGGCCCGGCTCGATCTACGCGACCTTACCGACTGGGACTGGATCAACGGCACCACCGGTGGGATGGTGGATCTCGTGGTCCGGGACGGCCTCCGACCGGCCGCGCGCATGCCGCTCCGGTTCCACCTGGAGCCCTCGCAGCAGCGGTTCTCTCTCGAAGCGGGAACCCTACTGGAAGGACCGGATGGCGTGCTCCTGGAGGTGGCCGAGGACGGCGTGTACCTGCCCGTGGGCATGACCGGGGAGCCGGACGCGCAGATCGTTCTCGAGAACCTCCCGGTTCGCGCGCAGGAAGCCGGCGCCGACGCCAACCTGCCTGCCGGCACCGTGCTGTCCTTTGTCGAGGCCCAGCCCCTCCTGGCGAGCGCCACCGTAGGCGTGGACGGGCTGACCCTCGGCGCAAGCGAGGAGTCCAGCGACCGCCTGCGAGATCGTATTCGGGTGCTTTGGGCCGATCCGCCGGCCCATGGCAACCGGTCGCACGTTTTGCAGATCGCGTGGCAGACCGCGGGTGTGGACAAGGCGTTCGTCTATCCACCTTTCGCGCTCAACGGCCTCGATGGCCTGGGCCGGGTCGGCATCGGCCTCGTCGCACCGGGCACGCGCGCGGGCGTCAGCCGCCGCTCGGCTCTGGCCGACGAGGTGCGGGCGCGCTTGACCGAGCTGGGCTCATTCACCGCCGACTACGTGATCATGGACGTGGACGATCGCGGCCCGGTCGACCCCCTCGGCAAGGGAGCGTGTCAGGTGGATCTCGAGATCCAGGTTCGCCTCAATGACGAAACCTCGTGGAAGTGGCCCAGCCCGCACAACATCGTGGTGGAGAACGTGGATGGTACCGCGTTGAGGGTCTTCACCGATCCGAACGACATCGCCCAGGAACGAGCCGTGCTCGAGACGCTGAGCGGCCTCGTCCAGGGAGATAGCCTCCAAGTGCTGGGCCTGGATGCCACCGTGTCGGAGGTGAACGCACGAGAGTACCTCGTCTACCTCGCGGAGCCGATCCTCGACGAGCACGGGCAGCCCGTACCCGCCGAGCAGCTCGTGGGCGCGCGTATCTATCCGACCTGCCCGCTCAAGAGCGAGATCGAGCCGGCGATCCGAGGAGTCTTTGCCGCTCTCGGCACCTCGGAGGCGCCGCTCCCGGTGGACGAGAGCTCTCCACCGGGACTGCGACCCGATCCCAAGCTACCCTGGCAGAGGCGCTATCCCCAGACCACGTTCCTGTACCCGGACGTCCTGCGACTCGCGGAGATCGTGAACCAACTATACGAGACCAAAGGACTCGCGGATTTGCGCATCGTGTCTCCGAAGGAGAACGTCGCGCCGCCGACCAACGCTGCCAACACGACACCCGCGGGTGAGCAGGTGTTCACGACCTACATCTTGACCCTGCGGCGCCTGATGCTCGGGCCGTATCGGCCGACTCCCGGTGAGGATTTGGGTCTGAGCGCTCCGGGGAACCCGTAGGAACGAGAGAGTGAGGAACGAGAACCCATGACTCGCATCAACAAAACCTTCGGCACTACTCACCGCGTTGTTGTTCTGGTTGCCGGCACCGTGCTGCTGGGTGCCTGCTATCCGAAGTTCCGCGTCCCACCCAACCAGACACTGCCCAAGGCGCTCGCGACGAGAGCTCAGCTACAGAACTATGCGACGTACCAGGACCACCTGGAGGACCTCGTAGGACATGTCCTATACGTCACCAAGAAGTCTGGGAAGTGCCCGGACCTGGATAAGCGCATCTTCGATGCCATCGATGTCTCACGAAGGGCCTACCTGAAGAGCAGCGAAAAACTCAAACCGAAGGCACTCTCGCGACACATGTACGAGGCGAAGCTCGAACGGGGCACAGCGCACGCAGCGAAGTTCGGCTTCGGCACGGTGGACTTCGGCGCGTCCCAGGCCGTCGAGTTCATCGTGACCGACACGATGGAGCTCTCGGCGGGAGACCAGCTCGACAACGACGAGCTCGACAAGATCGCAGAAACGCCGCTGCCGCACGACGTGTGCGCCCGCTTCGTTATCCGCGGCGCCATCCTGTCCGTCGTGAGCTACCGGGTCTACAGCAAACTCCAGACAAAGTACGATATCAGTGGGAACGCGTTCGGTGTCGGCGGCAACGTATACGCCTCCACGAACCAGGTCCAGACGCAGTTCATCCTCGGTCTCGAGCTCGGTACTTTGCGGAAGGAGAGGGTATCCAGGGCAGTAGAGGCCCTTATCAAGCGGGTCGTCGAGCCGTCTCGCGCCATGTCTCCGGCCACGTTCGAACCTTTCATCTTGGTGGGGCCTGGTGGAGATCGGCCGTTCAAGGTGCGCGACTGATACCTGCGGCCCGAAGGGCCTTCGACCCTGAATTGTATATGCTGGTGACTGCGGCAACCACCAGGGTTCGCAGCGAACCAGGAGGAGAGAGGTAGCGCCATGAAACTGACGTCTGTGCGTGCGCTGAAGCAGGAGATCCGAGAGCAGGTCTCGTCTACCATCGTCGAGGAACGGGTCTATTCAGCGCGTCGCCTGGCTGCGCCGATCCGGCGAACCGTGAAGAGGAACATCGCCGCATTCGGCATCGCACCTACGCGACGCAGGCGGGACTTCGCGCTCGCCGTGAGAGTCTTCACCGGAGCCGAAGCGGAGGCCAACCGTCTTCTGAGGCGCCTGGGAGTTGAGCGGCTGCACGGCTCTGGAGAGTTGGACCTGGTCACTGGAGTCAAGTACCGGCCTCGGGCCGTGACCATCGAGCCGGGTACTTCCTGCGGACACTACCAGATCACCGCAGGTACCCTGGGAGGATTCGTCGAAGACGACGAGAACTACTACTTGCTCAGCAACAACCACGTGCTCGCGAACTGCGACGCTGGTTTCCAGGACGATCCGATCTTGCAACCAGGCCCGGCCGACATCAAGAACGGCTTCGACGTCATTGGGCTCCTCAACCACTGGGTTCCGCTCAGCTCCGCAGGTACTGTCGACGCTGCGGTGGCACGTATCGAGGCCGATTACTTCTATCCCCAGCGGTACAAAGGGATCGGAGTCATGGGGGACGAACCGGTGCAAGACCGGTACACCGTCCGCGACGTCGTGAAGAAGGGCCGCACGACCAGCGTCAGCTATGGCCGGGTCACCGCCTTCGAGCTGGACGACATCACCATCGACTACGGAACGCGGGCCAAGCCGAGGCCGGTGACCTTCGACGACCAGCTCGAGTTCGTCGGGCATCCGGACCCCAAGGTCCCGTTCAGCCAACCCGGGGACAGCGGCTCGTTTATCCTCGATGCAAAAACGCTGAAGCCCTATGCACTGCTCTATGGTGGCGGCCCGGACTACAACGGCATCGACCGAACGCTTGGGCAGTTCATGCCGGACGTGCTAGACTCCTTGGGAGTATGGCTGGTCCAGTAGACAACGTCGCCCAGGTGCGGAGCGCGCTGGCCAACCTCAAGCGCGACTTCGGAAAGGAGTCCTGGTACCAGGGAGCCGGCATCGCGCCAGCGCCCAATGGGGACGGATTCATCCTCCGGCTGAACGTGGACGACCGCGGGGCGGAGGGGGATCCCGGCGCAGGCCCGCCGGTGGAGTACCAGGGGATCGCGGTGGAGATCGTCCGGACTCGCGGATACGAGCCGAGGGGGGCCCGGCGGTAGGTGCCGACCCCAGCCTTGGGTCCTGGATAGTGCTGGTAGGAACATCATTCCGAATGCTAAGTGCAAGAGCGCAACAACGCGGGTCAAGGGACCGCTCTGATGGGAGCTCCGGTCCAGTCACATCCGTATCTGCGCCTGGTTCCGGCGGCCAGTTGATCGGCGCGAACGCGCTCCGGCCCCGGTTGATGCCACTCCAGAGCTCTGGCGCAGCGATGTCTTCTGCTGTGCGGACGGGAACGTTCCTACAGCGGTCGCTTGCCGGTATCGATCAGGTGCTCGGGGGCCGTTATCTTAGGAGCTAGCTCGACCTGACTGGCAGGGTGGGTGCATTGTTCTTGGCCGGACACGCCGCCTTTGTCGGTATTTTTCGGGCGTCGTTGACAAGCTATTGGAGCATTCGTTGCAGATTCCCGTGGGGTGTGGTCAGATCGATCCTTGGGGCCAGGTGAACCTGTGAAGGAGGATCGATGATGAGACTACGATATCCGTATCGGGGCCGTTTCAGCCCGGCACCGCTTGTCGTT
>CAYFWA010000154.1:8272-11104 GCA_964346625.1 uncultured Myxococcales bacterium | reverse complement strand
ATGAGGACGCCCCCGGAGCCGCCGCCCCACCCGGACGCCGCCATCCCCGGCAAGCCCGAAGTCTTCCCCGGTATCATAATCGGCCGGGAGCTGGCCAAGACCCTCGGCCTTGGCTTGGGCGACCGGGTGGACGTCATCTCCACCAAAACCCAGGACATCATCGTCACCGGCCCCATGCCGCGGCTCAAGGAGTTCCGGGTGGCCGGCATCTTCTACAGCGGCCATTACGAGTACGATCAGAAGTACGCCTACGTCACCCTGGACGTGGCGCAGGAGTTCCTACGAAAGACCGGCGAGATCTCGGGGCTGGAGCTCCGCACCCGCAATCCGGAGGTCGCTCGCGACGTGGCCGGGCGCATCCGCGCGGCCCTCGGCCCAGACTCCGCCTACCAGGTGCGCCCCTGGCAGGAGATCCACAAGGCCATCTTCGCGGCCCTGCAGCTCGAAAAGATCATCATGTTCGTGGTGTTGGTGGTGATCGTGATCGTAGCCGCGTTCTCCATCGTGGCGAACCTCATAATGGTCGTAACCGAAAAATCTGGTGAAATCGCCGTCTTGCGCTCTATGGGGGCCAAGCCAAAGAACATCCTGTTCATCTTTTTGTTCGACGGCTTCTACATCGGCGTGCTGGGCATGGCGGCGGGCATCTCCCTGGGCATCGTCGTCTCGCTGCTCGTGCGTTACTTTGGCGTGGCCCTCGACCCGGAGGTCTACTACATCCAGGCCATCCCCGTGGCCATCGACCCCCTCGAGGTGGTGCTCGTGGCCGGCGCCGTCATCGCCATCAGCCTCCTGGCGGCCCTGTTCCCCGCGGTCCGCGCCATGGGCCTTCGTCCCGTACAGGGCTTGCGCTACAAGTAGCTCCGAAATCCCTTTCGCGGTCCCCCCTTCTTTTGCCCATTCGCAAGCCCCTTGCCTCCCGGTTCTCGGTGAGGGTAAAATGCTAGTTGTCAAATAGCGTTTTCATAGTGCCGATACCAACGGCCCCCTCGAGCGAGGTCGGACATGAACCACCGACGGAATCTCTTTTGTCTCTTGGCCACCCTCGCCCTCACCTTGGGGGCTTGCGCCGAGGGCAGCGGCAACAACCAGAACAACACCAACGGCGGATGCACCGACAAGAACGACTGCCGCCCCGGCTACGACTGTGTCGGGGGCGAGTGCGTGCTGCCCTCCGACGGCGGCGTGGACGGCGGGGAGGACGGTCACCCCGTGATCCGGGTGGATCCGTTGACCCTGGTCTTCGACGAGGCCGTGATCGGCGCACCGCAGACCCTGTCGGCCACGGTGACCAACATCGGGGACGGCAACCTCGAGCTCACCGACATCCGGCTGGAGGAAGACGACCCCGAGGTGGAGTTCTCCCTGGAGCCCCCGGAGTACACGACCCTCGGCCCGGGGGACTCGATCCAGTTGGGGGTCACCCTCTCCCCCACCGACACCCTGCTGGACACCGGCGCGCTCATCATCGAGAGCAACGACGTGGTGAGCCCCACCGTGACGGTGGACCTGTCCTCGGCCTTCATCGGCTCGCCCGACCTGCAGGTGTGTGTGGTCACCGGACAGGCGCCCCCCGACGAGTGCGCCGACCCGCTGGTGATTGACTTCGGCACCGTGGCCTACGCGGCCTTGGCCCAAAAAGAGGTCACCTTCACCAATGTCGGCACCGGCAACAAGGTGATCACCGTGGAGGATGTCTTGGTGAGCACCACCACGCCCTCGCACGACCCGCTGTATCAGATCGAGCTGTTCCAGATGGTGGAGAACCCGCCTGGATCGGGCAACTGGGAGGAGAGCCCGGCCACCCTGCCCGTGGATCTGGCGCCCACCACGGGGCAGGAACCGGATCCTTTGGCCCTGCACGCCCGGGTGATCTTCACCGCCAACACCGACGGCTTCCTGATCCTGACCGGCGACCAGCTCGTGGTCACCACCACGGACACCGACAACCCGACCCCGGCGGACACCACCATCCCGCTCACCGCCAGCATCGACGGGTGCCCGCCCGGCATGCACGATCTCAACGGCAACCCCACCGACGGCTGCGAGTACGCCTGCAGCGTGACCAACAGTGGCGTGGAGGCCTGCGATGGGGTGGACAACGACTGCGACGGCACCGTGGACGGCATCTCCGAGCCCTGCTACGACGCGGGCGATGGGGGCTGCGACCCCGACGGCAGCAACTGCCGCGGCATCTGCGCCCCCGGCACCCGGACCTGCAACAACGGCTCCTGGTCGAGCTGCCAGGGGCAGACCGCGGGGCAGCCGGAGCAGTGCAACGACCTGGACGATGACTGTGACGGCGTGGTCAACAACGGCTTGGACGAGGGGGGCGACGCCTGCGGGCCCAGCACCTCCCTGACCCAGCCGGACCTGTCTGACTCGGGCACCAGCGCCTCGATATCGGGCACCATCACCACCGGCGACGAGGACTGGTACCAGGTGACCTTCGTGGACAACCACAGCGCCAGCAGCGCGGACACCTTCAACGTCAGCATCACCTTCAGCGACCCCCCGGGCGGGGGGAACTTCCGCATGGACATCCTCAAGGATGGCTGCTCGGCGCCCCCCACCTGCGCCTCCGGCACCAACGTCGGGATCACCGCCTTCGAGTGGAACGCCGCGGGCGACGACCCCGGGGCGGGAAACACCTGCGCCTCGGGCGCAACCCCCTGCGTGGACAACACCATGACCTTGTACATCAAGGTCTACAAGACGGGGGGGCCGGCCTGTGAGCCCTATACCCTCTCGCTCAGCAACGGCTGAACGGTCACCTCCGGTTCGGTCACCCGATCACCTCCGATTACCCTCCCCGGTCGCCTCCGTCACACC
>CAYFWA010000154.1:2932-8172 GCA_964346625.1 uncultured Myxococcales bacterium | reverse complement strand
CGCGCCGGTCGCCTCCGTCACACCCGCGCCGGTCGCCTCCGTCACACCCGCGCCGGTCGCCTCCGTCACACCCGCGCCGATCACCTCCGACTTCACGGCCGCTTCGCTTTCTGGCGCCCCTTCCCGCATCGCCCGCGCGGACGCGCGCGATGCGGGAAGGGGCGCTGCGGGGGGATGGGGTCAGACGAGCGACATCTGCTGCTGTCGCGCGCGGCGCCGCGGGGGATCGTGTTCCTCGCGCGCCAGCAACGCTCCGGGCAGCGGGCTCAAAAAGGGGGAGACGGCGCAGGAGCGGGTAACGCCGTGGCGGCGCACGGCGCGGGCGGCGCCGAGCCACAGCCGCCGCCGGGCGCGGGTCATGCCCACGTACAGCAGGCGGCGCTCCTCGTGTACGGTGGCCTCGGTGTCGCTGCGCGGCGCGACCAAAGTGGCCGGCGCTCGCGGCTGCGGCGCGGGCGGCGCGGGGTCCCACGGCAGCGTCCCCTCCTCGCAACCCACGAGGTACACGTGCTCGAACTCCAGGCCTTTGGCCGCGTGAAGGGTGAGCAAGGGGACACGCTCGCCCCGGCGCACCCGATCCGCGGGGAGCTCGAGGGCGCGGCGATCCAGCAGCTCATCCAGGGTCAGGGGCTCGGCGCTGGCCACCGCCCACAGGTGCGACAAAAGCGGCGACCCCGGCTCCGGCGGCCAGGAGAGCGCCAGGGCTCGAGCGGCGGCCTCCAGCGCCGCGGCGGCCGGCGCCTCCGGCGACGCCGCCGCCCGTAGCACCTCCCACCAGTGGTCGAGCCGGCCCTGGGCCCGGCCCCTCCGGCCCTGGCGCCTCCCCCCGGGACCCGACCCGGCGAGCAACGAGCGGACCCCCCTCAAAGAGCCCGTCTCCTCGAGCCGCGGCAGCAGGGGCTTGCACGCGGCGCGGGTCGATCCCGCGCGTCGCAACAACCGCAGCAGATCCACGGGCGCCGCTCGCCCCGCCGCGGCGCGAAGCAGGGAAAGCAGCACCGCTTCCTCCCGATGATCCCGCGCCCCCGCGCCAGCCCGATCCACGGGGATCCCGGCGTTCCCCAAGGCCTCGGCCACCGCATCCAGCCGGGCGTTGGTGCGGGCCAGCACCGCGAGGTCACCGAAGCCCAGGGACGTTTCGTCACTGCCATCGTCCCGCGCGCCGCTGAGGCTGTGAAGGGATCCCAGCGCCGCCTCGATCTCGCGCGCCACCGCCACCGCCTCCGCCCCGGTTGTGGCGAAGCGGTGCAGGGTCACCGGGGCCGTCGTCGGGCTCAGAGCCTCGGCCCCGACCACGGCCCCAGCCTCGGCCTCGGCTTCGGCTTCGGCTTCGGCTTCGGCTTCGGCTTCGGCTTCGGCCCCGGTTGTGGCGAAACGGTGCAGGGTCACCGGGGCCGTCGTCGGGCTCAGAGCCTCGGCCCCGACCACGGGCTCCATGCGCACCCGGCCATGGTCCGGCGACGGCGCCACCACCGCCGCCGCGGCCTCGAGCACCGCCGGCGGACACCGAAAGCAGCGGCTCAAAAAAAACCGCCGCAGCCCGGGAAAGTCGTCGGCGAAGCGGGTAAACAGCCCCACGTCGGCGCCGCGGAACCCGTAGATGGACTGGTCCGGATCCCCGATGGCGCACAGCCGGGTCTCGGACCCCACCAGCCGCAACAGGAGCTGGCGCTGGGCCGGATCGATGTCCTGGTACTCATCCACGGCCACGCAGCGGTAACGCCGGCGCACGGCCTCGGCGATCTCCGAGTGGCGCGATAGCAGCGACTCGGCCCGCACGATGAGGTCGGCGAAGTCAACCGCCCCGCGCCGCGCGAGAGCGCGGCGGTAGGCCTGGCGCAGCGTGTCGTCGTCCGCACCGGTCTCGCCCTGCGCCGCCTCGTCCATCGCCGCCTCGTCCCTGGATGGTCCCTCCCCGACCCGCCGCGGTGGCATGGTCGATGCTGGCTCCTCACGGCTCTCCTGCGCTTCAGCCCCATCACTCGTCAGCAACCGGCGGTTCCCCAGATCTCGCACCCGTCGCCGCAGCGTGGCGTCCGGAGCCACGCCGAGCTCGAGGGCCACCGCCTCCAGCGTGGCCTCCTCGTCGAGCACCGGGAAGTCGGCGGACAGGCCCGCCTCCTCCGGGTGCTCGCGCAAAAGGGCCAGACCCAGGCCGTGGAAGGTGGTGACGGTCATCCGACCCGCCGCCGCGGCGCCCAGCAAGGCGCCGATCCGGCTGCGCATCTCGGCCGCTGCGCGGTGGGTGAACGTCACCGCCAGCACGGCCTCGGGGGGCACCCGCTCCTGGTCCACCCACCAGGCCAGCCGTCGGATGAGGGTACGGGTCTTGCCCGAGCCCGGTCCCGCCACCACGAGCTGAATCCTCTCCGGCGCGGTCACCGCGGCGCGCTGCGCCGGCGTGGAACCGGCAACGAGCGGCGACTCCTTTGCGAGCGACGCGGCTGGGGCAAGCTTCCCGCTGGCCTCGCCAAAGCGCGGGACGTCCATCGACCCGAGCAGCCCGAGCTGTCGTCCGCCACCGCCCGGCGATTCGGCCCCGTCGGCATCGAATGGGGCGCCCTGCGGAACCGATTCCGTATCCGTATCCGTATCCGTATCCGTATCCGTATCCGTATCCGGATACGGATACGGATACGGATACGGATACGGATACGGATACGGAATCGGTTCCGCAGGGCGCCCCATTCGATGCCGACGGGGCCGAATCGCCGGGCGGTGGCGGACGACAGCTCGGGCTGCTCGGGTCGATGGACGTCCCGCGCTTTGGCGAGGCCAGCGGGAAGCTTGCCCCAGCCGCGTCGCTCGCAAAGGAGTCGCCGCTCGTTGCCGGTTCCACGCCGGCGCAGCGCGCCGCGGTGACCGCGCCGGAGAGGATTCAGCTCGTGGTGGCGGGACCGGGCTCGGGCAAGACCCGTACCCTCATCCGACGGCTGGCCTGGTGGGTGGACCAGGAGCGGGTGCCCCCCGAGGCCGTGCTGGCGGTGACGTTCACCCACCGCGCAGCGGCCGAGATGCGCAGCCGGATCGGCGCCTTGCTGGGCGCCGCGGCGGCGGGTCGGATGACCGTCACCACCTTCCACGGCCTGGGTCTGGCCCTTTTGCGCGAGCACCCGGAGGAGGCGGGCCTGTCCGCCGACTTCCCGGTGCTCGACGAGGAGGCCACGCTGGAGGCGGTGGCCCTCGAGCTCGGCGTGGCTCCGGACGCCACGCTGCGGCGACGGGTGCGAGATCTGGGGAACCGCCGGTTGCTGACGAGTGATGGGGCTGAAGCGCAGGAGAGCCGTGAGGAGCCAGCATCGACCATGCCACCGCGGCGGGTCGGGGAGGGACCATCCAGGGACGAGGCGGCGATGGACGAGGCGGCGCAGGGCGAGACCGGTGCGGACGACGACACGCTGCGCCAGGCCTACCGCCGCGCTCTCGCGCGGCGCGGGGCGGTTGACTTCGCCGACCTCATCGTGCGGGCCGAGTCGCTGCTATCGCGCCACTCGGAGATCGCCGAGGCCGTGCGCCGGCGTTACCGCTGCGTGGCCGTGGATGAGTACCAGGACATCGATCCGGCCCAGCGCCAGCTCCTGTTGCGGCTGGTGGGGTCCGAGACCCGGCTGTGCGCCATCGGGGATCCGGACCAGTCCATCTACGGGTTCCGCGGCGCCGACGTGGGGCTGTTTACCCGCTTCGCCGACGACTTTCCCGGGCTGCGGCGGTTTTTTTTGAGCCGCTGCTTTCGGTGTCCGCCGGCGGTGCTCGAGGCCGCGGCGGCGGTGGTGGCGCCGTCGCCGGACCATGGCCGGGTGCGCATGGAGCCCGTGGTCGGGGCCGAGGCTCTGAGCCCGACGACGGCCCCGGTGACCCTGCACCGTTTCGCCACAACCGGGGCCGAAGCCGAAGCCGAAGCCGAAGCCGAAGCCGAAGCCGAAGCCGAGGCCGAGGCTGGGGCCGTGGTCGGGGCCGAGGCTCTGAGCCCGACGACGGCCCCGGTGACCCTGCACCGCTTCGCCACAACCGGGGCGGAGGCGGTGGCGGTGGCGCGCGAGATCGAGGCGGCGCTGGGATCCCTTCACAGCCTCAGCGGCGCGCGGGACGATGGCAGTGACGAAACGTCCCTGGGCTTCGGTGACCTCGCGGTGCTGGCCCGCACCAACGCCCGGCTGGATGCGGTGGCCGAGGCCTTGGGGAACGCCGGGATCCCCGTGGATCGGGCTGGCGCGGGGGCGCGGGATCATCGGGAGGAAGCGGTGCTGCTTTCCCTGCTTCGCGCCGCGGCGGGGCGAGCGGCGCCCGTGGATCTGCTGCGGTTGTTGCGACGCGCGGGATCGACCCGCGCCGCGTGCAAGCCCCTGCTGCCGCGGCTCGAGGAGACGGGCTCTTTGAGGGGGGTCCGCTCGTTGCTCGCCGGGTCGGGTCCCGGGGGGAGGCGCCAGGGCCGGAGGGGCCGGGCCCAGGGCCGGCTCGACCACTGGTGGGAGGTGCTACGGGCGGCGGCGTCGCCGGAGGCGCCGGCCGCCGCGGCGCTGGAGGCCGCCGCTCGAGCCCTGGCGCTCTCCTGGCCGCCGGAGCCGGGGTCGCCGCTTTTGTCGCACCTGTGGGCGGTGGCCAGCGCCGAGCCCCTGACCCTGGATGAGCTGCTGGATCGCCGCGCCCTCGAGCTCCCCGCGGATCGGGTGCGCCGGGGCGAGCGTGTCCCCTTGCTCACCCTTCACGCGGCCAAAGGCCTGGAGTTCGAGCACGTGTACCTCGTGGGTTGCGAGGAGGGGACGCTGCCGTGGGACCCCGCGCCGCCCGCGCCGCAGCCGCGAGCGCCGGCCACTTTGGTCGCGCCGCGCAGCGACACCGAGGCCACCGTACACGAGGAGCGCCGCCTGCTGTACGTGGGCATGACCCGCGCCCGGCGGCGGCTGTGGCTCGGCGCCGCCCGCGCCGTGCGCCGCCACGGCGTTACCCGCTCCTGCGCCGTCTCCCCCTTTTTGAGCCCGCTGCCCGGAGCGTTGCTGGCGCGCGAGGAACACGATCCCCCGCGGCGCCGCGCGCGACAGCAGCAGATGTCGCTCGTCTGACCCCATCCCCCCGCAGCGCCCCTTCCCGCATCGCGCGCGTCCGCGCGGGCGATGCGGGAAGGGGCGCCAGAAAGCGAAGCGGCCGTGAAGTCGGAGGTGATCGGCGCGGGTGTGACGGAGGCGACCGGCGCGGGTGTGACGGAGGCGACCGGCGCGGGTGTGACGGAGGCGACCGGCGCG
>CAYFWA010000154.1:0-2832 GCA_964346625.1 uncultured Myxococcales bacterium | reverse complement strand
GGTGTGACGGAGGCGACCGGGGAGGGTAATCGGAGGTGATCGGGTGACCGAACCGGAGGTGACCGTTCAGCCGTTGCTGAGCGAGAGGGTATAGGGCTCACAGGCCGGCCCCCCCGTCTTGTAGACCTTGATGTACAAGGTCATGGTGTTGTCCACGCAGGGGGTTGCGCCCGAGGCGCAGGTGTTTCCCGCCCCGGGGTCGTCGCCCGCGGCGTTCCACTCGAAGGCGGTGATCCCGACGTTGGTGCCGGAGGCGCAGGTGGGGGGCGCCGAGCAGCCATCCTTGAGGATGTCCATGCGGAAGTTCCCCCCGCCCGGGGGGTCGCTGAAGGTGATGCTGACGTTGAAGGTGTCCGCGCTGCTGGCGCTGTGGTTGTCCACGAAGGTCACCTGGTACCAGTCCTCGTCGCCGGTGGTGATGGTGCCCGATATCGAGGCGCTGGTGCCCGAGTCAGACAGGTCCGGCTGGGTCAGGGAGGTGCTGGGCCCGCAGGCGTCGCCCCCCTCGTCCAAGCCGTTGTTGACCACGCCGTCACAGTCATCGTCCAGGTCGTTGCACTGCTCCGGCTGCCCCGCGGTCTGCCCCTGGCAGCTCGACCAGGAGCCGTTGTTGCAGGTCCGGGTGCCGGGGGCGCAGATGCCGCGGCAGTTGCTGCCGTCGGGGTCGCAGCCCCCATCGCCCGCGTCGTAGCAGGGCTCGGAGATGCCGTCCACGGTGCCGTCGCAGTCGTTGTCCACCCCATCGCAGGCCTCCACGCCACTGTTGGTCACGCTGCAGGCGTACTCGCAGCCGTCGGTGGGGTTGCCGTTGAGATCGTGCATGCCGGGCGGGCACCCGTCGATGCTGGCGGTGAGCGGGATGGTGGTGTCCGCCGGGGTCGGGTTGTCGGTGTCCGTGGTGGTGACCACGAGCTGGTCGCCGGTCAGGATCAGGAAGCCGTCGGTGTTGGCGGTGAAGATCACCCGGGCGTGCAGGGCCAAAGGATCCGGTTCCTGCCCCGTGGTGGGCGCCAGATCCACGGGCAGGGTGGCCGGGCTCTCCTCCCAGTTGCCCGATCCAGGCGGGTTCTCCACCATCTGGAACAGCTCGATCTGATACAGCGGGTCGTGCGAGGGCGTGGTGGTGCTCACCAAGACATCCTCCACGGTGATCACCTTGTTGCCGGTGCCGACATTGGTGAAGGTGACCTCTTTTTGGGCCAAGGCCGCGTAGGCCACGGTGCCGAAGTCAATCACCAGCGGGTCGGCGCACTCGTCGGGGGGCGCCTGTCCGGTGACCACACACACCTGCAGGTCGGGCGAGCCGATGAAGGCCGAGGACAGGTCCACCGTCACGGTGGGGCTCACCACGTCGTTGCTCTCGATGATGAGCGCGCCGGTGTCCAGCAGGGTGTCGGTGGGGGAGAGGGTGACCCCCAACTGGATCGAGTCCCCCGGGCCGAGGGTCGTGTACTCCGGGGGCTCCAGGGAGAACTCCACCTCGGGGTCGTCTTCCTCCAGCCGGATGTCGGTGAGCTCGAGGTTGCCGTCCCCGATGTTGGTCACCGTGGCCGACAGGGTCTGCGGTGCGCCGATCACGGCCTCGTCGAAGACCAGGGTCAACGGATCCACCCGGATCACGGGGTGACCGTCCTCCCCGCCGTCCACGCCGCCGTCGGAGGGCAGCACGCACTCGCCCCCGACACAGTCGTAGCCGGGGCGGCAGTCGTTCTTGTCGGTGCATCCGCCGTTGGTGTTGTTCTGGTTGTTGCCGCTGCCCTCGGCGCAAGCCCCCAAGGTGAGGGCGAGGGTGGCCAAGAGACAAAAGAGATTCCGTCGGTGGTTCATGTCCGACCTCGCTCGAGGGGGCCGTTGGTATCGGCACTATGAAAACGCTATTTGACAACTAGCATTTTACCCTCACCGAGAACCGGGAGGCAAGGGGCTTGCGAATGGGCAAAAGAAGGGGGGACCGCGAAAGGGATTTCGGAGCTACTTGTAGCGCAAGCCCTGTACGGGACGAAGGCCCATGGCGCGGACCGCGGGGAACAGGGCCGCCAGGAGGCTGATGGCGATGACGGCGCCGGCCACGAGCACCACCTCGAGGGGGTCGATGGCCACGGGGATGGCCTGGATGTAGTAGACCTCCGGGTCGAGGGCCACGCCAAAGTAACGCACGAGCAGCGAGACGACGATGCCCAGGGAGATGCCCGCCGCCATGCCCAGCACGCCGATGTAGAAGCCGTCGAACAAAAAGATGAACAGGATGTTCTTTGGCTTGGCCCCCATAGAGCGCAAGACGGCGATTTCACCAGATTTTTCGGTTACGACCATTATGAGGTTCGCCACGATGGAGAACGCGGCTACGATCACGATCACCACCAACACCACGAACATGATGATCTTTTCGAGCTGCAGGGCCGCGAAGATGGCCTTGTGGATCTCCTGCCAGGGGCGCACCTGGTAGGCGGAGTCTGGGCCGAGGGCCGCGCGGATGCGCCCGGCCACGTCGCGAGCGACCTCCGGATTGCGGGTGCGGAGCTCCAGCCCCGAGATCTCGCCGGTCTTTCGTAGGAACTCCTGCGCCACGTCCAGGGTGACGTAGGCGTACTTCTGATCGTACTCGTAATGGCCGCTGTAGAAGATGCCGGCCACCCGGAACTCCTTGAGCCGCGGCATGGGGCCGGTGACGATGATGTCCTGGGTTTTGGTGGAGATGACGTCCACCCGGTCGCCCAAGCCAAGGCCGAGGGTCTTGGCCAGCTCCCGGCCGATTATGATACCGGGGAAGACTTCGGGCTTGCCGGGGATGGCGGCGTCCGGGTGGGGCGGCGGCTCCGGGGGCGTCCTCAT